>NZ_KQ758632.1:0-97048 GCF_001457055.1 Priestia veravalensis
GGGACATAACAAAATGATTGCTTCTAAGAGACGAACAATAGCTGTTCCAATCTTTTTGGTTTGTCTGAACACGTTCGTTCCATTGCGCTACGGCCACTCGCTTTCCGCGGGGAGGAACCTGAGCTTCCTCGCTGCGCTGCGGGATCTCCGTTTTCCCTCTCTTTCCCGCAGGAGTCGAGTGCCCTACGCTCCATTCCACCCTGTTTCCAACATTGTTTTCACAATCAACCAAAAAACCTGAACGATTAAAAGTGAGAAACTCTCAATCGTTCAGGTTTATCATTGGCTGAATTACTTATGTCCCAGCCTCTTTTAACTAAACATTTATTCCGACTCTGCTTCCATTGCATCTTGTTTCGTTTGATGAACAGTTCCGAACGGATGATTTGGCGGGGCATAAATAGAATAGAGCTTTAGAGGTGTGTCTCCTGTATTCGTTAAGTTATGCCATGTTCCTGCAGGTACGATAATGGCAAAATCATCTGAAACGTCGGTTTGAAACGTTAAGTTATCTTTTCGACTGCCCATTTTGACAGACCCTTGCCCTTGTTCAACGCGTAAAAACTGGTCTACGTCTGGATGTATTTCTAAACCAATATCTTCTCCTGGTGCAAGACTCATTAGCGTTACTTGAAAATGCTTTCCGGTCCATAAAGCCGTGCGAAACGTTTCATTTTGCTTAGTCGCTTCTTTGATGTTTACAACAAGTGGATTTGGACCGTAATCTCTGATTTCTCTCGTTTGATGGTTTCGGCTGCTTGCTGCAGGTGCAGAGTAATAAGGTGGATGAAACTGCTGATACATTTGATGATACCACTGATGGTAATAAGGTGAATTTGGATACATTATTTTTCCTCCTCTAACTAGGTGTTTTCCCTGTTCATCATATGCAGATAATGCCAAAAAGGGAGGAGGTGGGCTGAAAATGGGCGCTAAAAAGTTTGTGTTTCAACTCATTTTTGTAGAGTATATGGAATTCTTTCAGTAGTTAGCAATTGCACAAAGCCATTGTAGTAAGGAAGCAATTCCTCTGCTGTTTTAAAATCAACCCATTGAACTTCTAAAATATTTTCTTCACTAGGAATTTGTTTCGGCGCTTTTATAATACTTCCTCGAAATGCAATGAAAAAGACAATGAAATTAGAATATTATGTAAAAACAGGCGCTGATTATGATAAAATAAGAGCAATCAGAATGAGCGGGAGGAAGTCCGATGTAAACAATCTCTTACACTTATAAGCTAAAAACTAAATAAGATGTGAGGGATTTCTATGTCAACATTTCATAACGAACAATCATTTCGTTTTCTTTGGATTGGACAAATGCTAGCGAATTTAGGTGATGTGTTATATATTGTGAGCTTAACAGCAGTAGTATATCACATGACTAAATCAGTTACCTTCATGTCCTTGATTCCATTTGTTATTACGATGACAGCGTTAGTAAGCGGTATCGTGGCGCCTTTAATGATCGAAAAGTATCAGTTGAAAGCAATTCTATCTTACTCTCAGGTTGGGAAAACGATTTTTTTGCTAGTGCTTTGTCTTATGGCACTGCATATAAGCATAGACCGTTTATGGCTAGTCTATATAGTGATTGGATGCATTTCTTTTTTAGATGGAGCGGCATCACCGGCGCGCAATGCGCTTGTTCCAAGCCTAATCGATGACGAGCATCTTGTAAAAGCAAACAGCTTTTTAGCTATGATTGATCAAATAACAAGACTTGTCGCCTGGCCTGCTGGAAGCATACTAATGATATGGTGGGGCCAAGTTAATATGCTATGGCTCACTTTTTTGCTGTTTACTACTTCATCTATTTTTATGTGTTTGATTAAAGTGGAACCCATAGAAAAGAGCGCAGAAGCATCACCTAAGCTAGGCGTGATTAAGGAAGGGTGGCAAATTATTTGGAATTCAAAGCAGCTCCGGATAATCAACGTGATGACAGTGTTAGAAACTGTGGCTGGAGGAGTTTGGATTGCGGCCATTATACTTGTATTTGTCGAAGAGGCTCTGGATCAAACACAAGCGTGGTGGGGAATTATTAATGCAGCTTTCTTTGCAGGAATGTTATTAAGCGGAGCGCTTGTATATCGCTATTCTAAAGTAATGGAGAAGAATTTAGGTCAAGCGATGATGTGGTCATCATTCTTCCTAATGGTTCTTACTCTTTGGTTTGGAACGACTTCTATAGCATGGTTAGCCGCTATGATTTCACTATTGTACGGGTTACCACAAATGGCGAGAGATGTTGCAGAAGTGACCATTATTCAAAGAAATGCCAAAAAAGAGTTGCTGGCTAAAGTGTATTCAGCAAGAGATACACTAATATACGGGTCTTTTGGAATTTCTTCATTGCTCTTTGGGTATATAACAGATTATTTCGGTGTTCGCATAACGTTTACAACTGCAGCAGGTTTCTGTTTGCTTTCCTTTCTTATTGCAATTCTGAATAGAACCAACCTTGTCCGGATATCAGGCGTTAATAATAGAAATAGAACAAACCAAGCTGGCTAAATTTGCCACTTGGTTTTTTTATTCTTCTTTAAAACTTATCTTTGAGACAGCTTCTGACGATGTGTTAAATTCAATTGAAACAATTACCGTGAATTTTTGGTTGTTTTCATTTAACCAAAGCTTAAAGGTTTCTTTTGACATATTACCTTGCTGTTCTCTTTTTACATGCAAATAGTCATAAATAGCGGCTTTCGGGTACTTTTCTTTTGTTTTTTGCATCGCAAGCTTTCCCCACTTTGCGTAAGCTGGTTCTCTGGATTCTACTGCATGAGCGGGAGAAAACCAAGCAAGGTTAGTGAACGAAATAAAAGTGAGTGTTAAGCATAAAAGTAACTTTTTCAATGAAATCACCCTTCCTAATTTAAATTGAAATAAATTACGTTTCTATAGCATTATTTTTTAATATCTATGGCTTGTTGGCTGTTTGCAAAAAGCACAGTATTAAAAAGAAAAGACCGTTTAACATTGTGCTAGCTATCGTTAGTTTGTGAAAGTTGTTGAAAATTATGTTGAAATTCTAAAAAGCGAATACATACATAAAAGATAATGGCCTCTGTAGTGAGAATTGTTACACCTCAGTACTTCTGAATGGCTTTTGGTTTATTTAACCTCCTGATTATAAACCAACCAACCAACCGGGTTCTGATATTTGAGAAGAACGCTCCAAAATTTTATTCATGATGCTCTTTGTCGGAGCATTCGAGAGGGTTCGGCTGGTAGTTATTTTTAGAGGTGATAGAAGAAATGCTATAAGGAATAATAACAATTTATCTTTGCTCATTTCAAAAATATCTGATGTAAACATTAGAGAGAGGACAAATCGCATCCTCATACCTGTGTTCTAGGTAGTCATACGTGTGATTATTTGCTACGTTGACGTCTTTTACGAAATAATCCAACTATGAAAAGAAGCAGTGGATATATCAATCCAAAAATTAAGCTATAGGAAAGCCATGTCTCACTGTCCCATACTTTTTGATAACTGATGCTTGGATAGACGGTAATGGATAAAACGATAACCATAATGGCAAATGGAAGAGTAAAAGCCTTATACTCTTTTAATCCAAAAATTTGTGCAAAGCTTGAAACGGTACCGTAAAAGTAAATAGATAATTTAAAGTACAAAGAAATAAACCACATGATCGCAATTAAGATTTCAATTCCTTGCAAAAATGTCCCTATATTAATTCGCATCGCTAGTTCATAACTAGGGTAGGAAGTACTTGCAGAGACAAAGGGACCTAAAACTAAGGTGCTTAATAAAATAAGGATACACATGATGAATCCTCCTATAATGCCACCTTTTAAAAACGAAGATTTTGCTTTTTTGAATCGATTTATATGTGCAGGAAATAGCATAAGTAAAGCAGGAAAAGTAAGATAGCTAATGTTAACAAAAGTAAATGTAGAGCTGACGAGTGATTTTAGGTTTATATCCGTTATGGGCTGAAGATTTTTAAAATCGCTTTGTGGTGCAATAAAGCAGATTAACGCAATGAAGGGTATGACAAACCATGGAAACAAAATTTGAGCCGATCTCGCTAAATTTTCTACTCCCGATCGAACACCAATCGCTACAACAAGCATAAATGCGATATTAATTAATAAAATAGGGGTTTCGTCAATAACCTGTGTGGCTAAGAAGCTCCCTAAGTAGTATAGAACTTCACCACAAAATAAAAATACAGAAAGAAAAAAAAGAAGAGATACAGCCTTTCCAATCCACTTTCCAAGAAGATATTCATTTAATTCAATTAGCGTTTTATTTGGAGAAAGGTTCCCAATTGCAACGTACAACTGTACTAAAATAACCCCAATCATAATACCTAAAAAAGCTGAAATCCATGCGTCTTGTTTTGCATCAGCAGCTATGGCTGATGGTACAACAAGAATAGCGCTCCCTACACAGTGTAGCGTGACTAATATTCTAAACTGAGTAGAGGATATCTTATTTTTCTTCATAGTCGTTTCACCTATTTTTACCTTAAAATCTGAACTAGAATATCAGTAAGAGGTCTTAAAAGGAACGCAATCCCATTTAAAGGGTTAGGGACGTCCTGCAATATACCTCTAGCAATAACCATGCTAAAGCTAATTGAAAGCAAAAAAATAAGCACTTTGAATTCTTTGTGCATTTTTGCTTTTAGTAAACGAGGAGCGTCAATCTTTAGAATAAATATAGAAGCTAAGATTATGCAGATAATAGGAATCATTTTTACTTCATGCACTCCTGTTATGTTGGTTATTTATAGTTATTACCTTAGTGAACGGTTTTTATCAGTTTAGTTAAAAAATGCTTGTTTTAAAATTAGAAATTAGTTTCATCATGAGATGCGTCGGGTATACAAAATATAACAAATCAAATATAGGAGGGGTTTCAATGAGTAATCAAAACCAAGGATTGGGAGATAAAGTAAAAGGTGCTGTTAACAAGGCAAAAGGTGAAGTGAAGGATCAAGTAGGTAACGCTATAAATAATAAAAACCTTCAAGCAAGCGGTAAAAAAGATAAAGCAAAAGGAAAGGTACAAGAAGGCGTAGGGAAGTTTAAAGACGGTCAATAAGCTAATAAAAAAGCAGGCTTTGTATTGGACAAGCCCGCTTTTTTAATTAAACAAAGTATTATGAAATTAAAGTAAGTGGATTTTATGAAGTGATGAATGCTACTATTACATTATTGGTACGAACAATACCACCATACCCCTTTGACTTAAAGTCAAAAAATCCCTAGTTATCCCCTTGATAACTAAGGCCTTACTGGTCAATTTTAGTTTGATGTAGATGGAAAAAGCGCTGCTTGCGAGCAGCGTTTTTTCGTTATCCTTCTAAATATCGATATAGCGTAGATTTGCTAATTCCCGTTTTTTCTTTAATACCCGCTAATGTGTAGTTTTTGCTTTGGTACATTTCAATTGCTTTTTTTACATTTTCATCCGGTTTTCGTGGACGCCCAGTCGAAATTCCTTTTTTCTTCGCGCGTGAGACCCCTTGCTTTGTTCGCTCACTAATAACATTGCTTTGGAAGTCTAAAAGATGTTTTACCGTATGTATAAATACCTTTCCAGTAGATGAGCTCGTATCAATGTCTTCATCAAGAAACTGAACGTATGCTCCTTTTTCTTGAATTGCTTCAAGCAGTTCCAAAAGATGTCTGGTAGAGTCAGCTAGCGTGAAGAAACGTTTAACAACTAGCTGATCATTTGCTAAAAGACTATCAATTAAGTTTGCTAACTGAACTCGTTTTTTTGCAGAGCCATGTTCTTCTTTTATAATGGTATCGCATGGGATTTTTTGTAGAGATAGTTCTTGATTCTTACAGTTTATATCTCCTTCGTAAGGCCTCATGTATCCAATAATCATCTCACTGCTCCCTTGCTAATTAATGCATGTCTTTTATCATACCACAAAGAAAATTATAAACAAAAAGTATCAAAAAGATTCCATTTTGGGAAAAAAGAGTGGTAGACTACTTTTTGTTGAAGACGAATTCGGCTTGCGAGTAGCGAGTCAAAATAAAAGGTGCAGGATTTGGTAGATAAAATTAAGCAAGAATGGTTTTCGAACACCCGTGCTGACGTACTAGCAGGAATCGTAGTTGCTTTAGCACTAATTCCAGAAGCCATTGCATTTTCAATTATTGCAGGCGTAATTTTAAGTGCAGTATTATTCGTAGCAAAAATCTCAAAGATTAAGCTTTATCAAAAGGTGGAAGGTTCCAACTTACTTGTTAACGTAGAAGGTCCTTTGTTTTTTGCTTCAGTTGAAAGCTTCGTAAATGCTTTTGACTTTACAGCTGATGCTAAATCTGTCGTTATTAACTTTTCCAATGCCAAGGTTTGGGACGATTCAGCTGTAGATGCTATTGATAAGGTTGTGATGAAATATCATGAATATAGAACGAATGTCACGATAAAAGGGTTAGATTCGACCAGTAAAAGGTTGGTAGATAAGCTCGCGGTTTATCATCGCTCAAATGCTAAACCATCAGCTCACTGAGGTTAAAACTTTATCATTGGAGATAGGCTAATAATTATAGTCTTGATCTTGTTTGGATTAAAAAGAGACTGAGACATAAGTAGTTCAGTCCTTACTATACCTGAACGATTGAGAGTTTCTCACTTTTAATCGTTCAGGTTTTTGGTTGATTGTGAAAACAATGTTGGAAACAGGGTGGAATGGAGCGTAGGACACTCGACTCCTGCGGGAAAGAGAGGGAAAACGGAGATCCCGCAGCGCAGCGAGGAAGCTCAGGTCCCTCCCCGCGGAAAGCGAGTGGCCGTAGCGCAATGGAACGAACGGGTTGAGACAAATCAAAGAGATGGAAACAGCTAGTGTTCGTCTTTTAGAAGCCATCATTTTGTTATGTCCCAAACTCTTTTTTTTTAGTTCGGTTTATAAAGTAACAAAGCTAAAACCAATGTGTCGGATACTGCCTTGCACGAAAGGCGTTATTATAGATGGTTGAAATAAACACGACTACCAAAGCACCGAAAATAATGGGAAGTAGAAAATTCCAAGTTACTTCATTATTAATTGCAACGAGAGCACTAGCTGCTGCTGGCGGGTGCATGGTTTCTGTCAGAGCCATAAGAAATAAGACAAATGCCAATGCAAACACGAGAGAAAAAACGCTTTTACCCAGTAAACTAAGTATAATAATTGCGCATGTTGTAGAAAGAAGGTGTCCGCCAATAACATGTCGAGGTTGTGAAAGTAAGCCTTTGTGAGCACCGAAGACTAAAATGCAGCTTGCCCCAAGAGGAGCTAAAGCCATAGGGTAACTTAGGTGTAAGACGATAAAACTAACGACCAGCATGGCAATTAGTGCACCTGCAGCAGAAACAGTTGAATCTATATAATCAACTTTTCCTTGTTGTCTCATAGTTCCTTTCATTTTCTTAAAATATGAAATAAAAACATTAGTAGATTGGTGAGCGTACTTTGTAAGTTTTTTTTCCACAGTAGTAATTAAAGCTCCTTTCTAAAACAGTTAAGTTAAATATAGAATGTTTTATCTATTTAAATATTCTATAATAAAAACTAGTTTGTTCAAAGGGCTATCAATTTTTCAGACTAATAGAACATTCAAGCTTGTAAGTAATTATTTAAATAAAAGCATCCAAAACTCGAGAAGATGATTTTAATAATAGGCACTTAAATAGATAATCATTCATAAATTTTTCACCGTTCATTTTCAGTTCACATTTCCTTGCTAAACTGTGTAACAAATGATGAACAAAAGGAGAAGTTTATGAAAAAAATCACGCAACGATTGGATTTAGTATTAGTTTTAACCTTGGTAGCTGCACTAGTATTAAATACATATAACATTTGGCAGGACGGGGCTGCGAACCAATATTATTTAGCTGCGGTGAAAAGCATGACTCAGAGCTTTCACAATTTCTTTTACGCTTCATTTGACCCGTCTGGTTTCGTGACGGTGGATAAACCACCTGTTGTGCTATGGATTCAAACTATTTTTGCACTTTTGTTTGGCGTGCACACATGGAGCGTGATCCTACCCCAAGCCCTTGCTGGAGCAGGATCAGTTTACTTACTTTATAAAATGGTTCAACCGACGTTCGAAGATGGAGCAGCTCGAATTGCTGCAATTGTCATGGCGTTAACTCCTATTGCAGCAGCAGTAAGCCGAACGAATAATATTGACAGTCTGTTAGTATTTACACTTCTTTTAGGTACTTGGTATTTAATGAAATCGCTGAAATCAGGAAAGCTCCTTTGGCTTATATTCGCTTTTGGACTAATTGGACTGGGCTTTAATATGAAAATGCTTCAAGCATTTATGGTATTACCAGCTTTTATCGTCATGTACGCTGTTGCTGCACGGAAGTCAGTAAAAAAAAGAATTTTATCACTTATACTGTCTATGTTTGTATTAGCAAGCGTTTCGCTATCGTGGGCTTTGGTAGTAGATTACGCGTCAGAAGATAATCGTCCTTACGTTGGTAGCAGCCAAACGAATTCAGTTTTGGAGTTAGCTTTTGGTTATAACGGTACGGAACGTCTTTTAGGGCAAACAACAGGAAATGCAAGAGCTGGAATGGGCGGATTTGGAGAACAAGGAAGTGTTCAGGCATCAAAGAATATATCAATTTCTGACGACTCAGAAAGTGACGATGCTCAAGGGATACCTCCGTCAATGAACGGAAATAATCAGCCGCCGCAAATGCCTCAAAATCAAGGGGATGGTGGACCTCCAGGAAACAATAATTCAAGAGGGCCACAAGGAAGTGTAGGACCTGGAGGTAGCCAAAGTATGAATATGTTTGGAACAGGTGAAGCAGGTCCACTTCGATTATTTCAGTCGGCTTTATCTGGGCAAATTAGCTGGATGTTGCCTTTTGCATTAATGGGAATTTTAGCGGTAGCACTGACCGCATTTCGTGAGCGAAGAAAGAAAGAATGGCAAGAAGCGATGTTTTGGACTGCATGGCTGGTTCCAGTAGCCGGGTTTTTTAGCGTTGCGGGATTTTTTCATCACTACTATTTAATTATGCTTGCTCCTCCAATTGCCGCTTTGTGCGGGATTGGCTGGAGTGCAATGTATCGCTTATACAAAGAGCGTAACGATTGGAAAAGTTATTTACTACCCGCAGCAGTGGGGGTTACTGTCATCTTTCAAACGTATATTCTAGGCTCTTATACAGAGCAAATTGGAAGCGTATGGATGTATACATTAGGTATTGTAGGTGTAATACTGACAGTTGCTTTTGTTATACTGAAGAGTCACGACATAGCTAGAAAAAGACTGTCAATTATCAGTTTATGTATCCTTTTGATAGCGCCAATGTATTGGTCTGTGACTCCTATCCTTTACGGTGGAAATAGTGTACTCCCCGAATCAGGGCCGCAGCTTAGCAACTCAATGAACAGAGGTGGAATGTTTAGCTCAAACGTGAATAGCGAGCTTCTTTCATACCTTCGCGAAAATAATACGGGAGAAGAGTACTTATTTGCGACGTTCACAACCGTTACGGCCGCACCTTATATTATTGATGCTAATGAAAGCGTCATGGCATTAGGAGGGTTCAACGGTACGGACCCTATTCTAACAACGAGTGAGCTAGAGGGTCTTGTAAAGAAAGGGAAGGTTAAATATTTTTTACTGAGCGGGGATAACTCAGGAAATAGCGAACTTGTTAAATGGATTAAAATTCATGGTGTCGAAATTTCACAAGAACACTATTTAAGTGAAGAAGACCAAGGGAAGAATAATCTTGGTATGGATCGAGGTTTTGGTAGTAGAAACCAAGAGGCGCTTTATAAAATAGAAATATAGAATGAAGTAAAGGTACGAGGTGTCAAATTTTTTATGTCAGTCTTTTTTTATCAGTGGTAACACTGATAAAAAAAGACTGGAGTTGATGAAACATGATGGGTGCACTTAAAAATCATCGAGATGAACAAGTGATGGTTTCTGTAGAAGATTTAGTTCCTGCCAATCACTTTTTGCGTACAATTGAAGCGACAATTGATTTTAGCTTTATTGAAGAAAAGCTTCTTCCTTTCAGGAGCTGAAAGAAATAGGGCAATGTGAAAAAGACGGAGTGCAGCGCGCAGACCTCTTTATTTTAATCCTTCCAGGAGGAAAGGGAAGTCATATTGGGCAATTGCGTTTGAAAAGAAGGTCTATTTGTACAGTGAAAACAGCGGGTTAAATGATCTTCAAAACACAAGTGCTTTTTATCACCTAGACAGAGTTGACAAGTTTATGGGAACGCTTGAAGAGTTTTTTCACTATTTAATGAAATGTGAGGTGGCAACCCATGTCTGAAATTACATTTTTAGCATCATATAAGCCATTTATTATTCCTGATGAAATCGAAGAATACAACAAAAAAACAAACTTTGAAGGAATAGAGGACTTAATATATTTAGCTGTTTTTGATTTAAAAGATACGGGCTGGTATGAAGAAGTAGGCGGATTGTTTACACTGCCGTACTTATATGAAATCCGTGGTGCGGACAACCGTTTATTTTTACTGTACCTTGAAAAGTATATGGAAGAAGGAGATGTATTAGAGCTATGGCACCTTCCTAATCAGCATGCTTCTTCAGAATATGAAAGGCGTCTACTGTCTGCTGCTGAACCAATCAAGATCAATGTGGGTAGCTTGACTTATGAAAATCAAAAAGGGGTGTATCACTTGAATGAAAAAAAGTGGGTTGAAGAACTAAGTCACCGTAATTTTCTTACACCGTATGGGATTACAACAATTGTGAAGTATTAAATTATCAAAAAGTATGTTTTAAACAATCAAATGTCACTAAACAACTCTTTATCTTCAATATCCCCACATAAAAACAAAAAAAGAGGGCATAGATAAGTGTACGTTCTATAGAGGGGGATTTTCATGAGTAAGGAACAGTATTGGCAAACGATTCATAAAACCCAAGATAAATTAAATCGTTTATTTTATGATTATTGGAAGCAGTATTCAGACTTTGGAAACTGGCAGTTTTGGACTGTTTTAGCATTAGCAGTATTACCGCTTGTGTTACTTTGCTTTACAGTAGATAGAAAGCGCATATTTGAGCTCTTTTTCTTTGGGTACACGGTGCATATCCTATGGACTTATATTGATATTGCGCTTGGGGGTAGTAACCATCTTATACATACGTATTTTCTAATTCCGATATTACCAAACGCATCTAACATCACCGCTTCTGTACTTCCAGTTGGCTTTTTACTTCTCTATCAATATTGTACAAACCATAATAAAAACTTTTATATTTATACCATTGTACTAAGCGCGCTCTTTGCTTTTGGTTTAGCACCGTTAGAGAAAAGTGTAGGGTTAATTGAAGTGCGTAAGAGTATGAATTTATTCTACGTGTTTTTAATTGACTTAGGTGTTGTTTACTTTGCTTATTGGCTTACAAAATGGCTGTTAAAGATCCAAAACAAAGAGCAAGCTATAGATTAAATAAAAAAGAATGTTGAGTACTCAACATTCTTTTTTATTTAAGAGGTACAAGTTTTACCAACTTTTAAGCCAAAGCTGCCAGCGTAATCGCAATTCCGTTAAAAACGCCGTGGATAATCATTCCAGGTACCACAGAACCTGTTTTTTCATAAACCCAGCATAGAATACCGCCAGATATAAAATTAACTAGCAATGTATTGTAGGTTGGCAAATGAGCCAGCGTAAACAATACCGAACTGATAAGAGTAGCAGGGAGCACGCCCCATCTTCGAAACCAGCGATATAAAAAACCTCGATAAAAAATTTCTTCATAAACAGGAGAGACAATGCTAGCTGATATAAAACCAATCATGAAATTCATAACGGTTAAACGTGATTGAAGGCTTTCAGTTTTTTTGTTACTTGTACCAATACCCAGCAGCTCCATTGCTAGAACGGCCATGATACTTATAATAATTAATAGAAGAGTTAGCCAAACAATACTTATCCAAGCTCTTGGAGGGAACGCTTTTAGGCCTACTTCTTTCCAAGAAAGGTGGTTGGGCTTTAAGGCTACTACGTAAACGCCTAATGTGAAAAGGATGGCCATCAGCAATCCTGTTAATGTACCAGCATATAAATCATTTTGTAAAATAGCGTTCAGCTTTTTTTTGAAAAGGTATTCAATTAAAACAGGTATAACAATAAACACAAGACCTAACAATAGCGTTAGTTCTCTCCGACTCCATATACGCTTATTCCAATTCATTTCTTCAACTCCTAAATAATGGATGACTTTATGTATATTAGCTGTATATGGAAAATATCCTTTTTTAATTTTGGGTGAGGTTATTGCTTTGCATGGATGTTTTTTTCTGCTAGGGTAATACAAAAGCACAGGAGTGTGATGATATGCAAAATCGTAGTATATATAATCCATTAATTATTGATGTATCTCATCATCAAGGGGAAATTGATTGGGAACGAGTGGCTCGAGCAGGAGTGCAAGGTGCATATATTAAGTTAACAGAAGGAAAAACATTTACAGATCCAAGGGTATATGAGAATTATGTTGAAGCTAAGCGAGTGGGTTTGCTTGTCGGCTTTTATCACTATGCACACTGTACCAACGACCCTAAACAGGAAGTGGCTTTCTTTTTGCAGCAGCTGCAGTCAATGAAGTTTGATTTTCCCCCATGCTTAGATTTAGAAGTAAATAAAGGGAAAAATGCTGAGTTTGTCTCTAGATTTGGCCGAACGTGGCTAGAAGAAATGGAGAAAAATACTGGTGTACAGCCTTTGTTATATAGCGGGTATCACTTTGCTAAAACATACTTCACAAAGGAGCTTTCCTATTATCCTCTTTGGATTGCTCGCTATAGTAGCAGTAACCGAACGGAAGGATTTGATTGCCCGGGAAACCTATTTACTTGGTCAGAGTGGACCATGTTTCAATTTACCGATCAGGGGAAAGTTGACGGGATTTCAACGTATGTCGATTTAAATGAAATGAACGCTGCTTTTTTTCAGTATGTCAAGGAGTCGAAGCCAAGCTTACTAAGTACCGTAAAAACGTCTTTTCAACAAATGAAAAGTCAATTTGTGAAAAGTTCTAATCCGTCTCTACCTAAAGGCATGTTAAAAAAGGGAGCGAGAGGAGAAGAAGTGTTTGTACTCCAAAAAGCGCTTGCTTCCGTTTACTTTTATCCCAATAAGTTCGCTCCTAATCATGGAATAGACGGAATTTATGGAGCCAATACAGCTAATGCTGTTGCTCGCTTTCAAAAAGTCTATTTGCCAAAAGAAGTGGATGGAATTTACGGACCGAACGTTCGATTAAAATTAGAAGAAGTGATGAAAGGAAAAGAGGCTGGGACATAACAAAATGATTGCTTCTAAAAGACGAACACTAGCTGTTCCCATCTCTTTGGTTCGTCTGAACACGTTCGTTCCATTGCGCTGCGGGATCTCAGTTTTCCCTCTCTTTCCCGCAGGAGTCGAGTGTCCTACGTTCCATTCCACCCTGTTTCCAACATTGTTTTCACAATCAACCAAAAAACCTGAACGATTAAAAGTTATGAACTCTCAATCGTTCAGGTGTAGTAGAGGCTGAACTACTTATGTCTCAGTCTCTTTTTGAAGACGGTCTTTAATTAGTTTATATAAAGCATTTATTCCTAAGCTAATGCTAATTGTAATTCCTGACAAAGCAACGATAAAGGCGATGTACTCAAACAATGAATAATCTTTTATTGCGCTCCAGCTTAGGTTTTTATTCCAGCTTTCAATAACTAAATTCATTCCGTAAATACCGGATAGCACAGTATAGATGGTCAAAATCAACAGTAGATAATTATGACGTTTCCCTGCAATTTTTTCTTGATTTTGATATAAAGTCCCAAGTGTTTCCTTCACTTCTTGGTAGAGTGAATCAATGTGAAAGGTCTTTTTGAAAAGTCTAGAAAATTCTTGTCCTTCCGTTCGAGAACTGATTTCTAAAAACAAGTACTTACCTGAAAAGAGTGTGATAGAGCGGATGAGTCGCTCAATAGCGTTTTGGTCTTTTTTAAATGTAAGCTGCGAATATTGATAAGATAGTTTCAACAGTACAATTTTATAAAAGAAATGTAAAAATAGATTATAGTAGTGCTGACCAAATAGGTGATTCATTAACATTTGATTCGTCTCTTCATCGGCTGAATGTGAAATACAAGAAAAAACGTGGTCTGTTACAACATAGTATGTTTCGGGCGTCCATCGCTTGTAGACGTGTTGATCATTGTATTCATCAATATATTCTTGGTTTCTAGCTGAAATAAATGGTTTACCGCCAGTATCATAGCTGTTCAGTTGTCCAGTTCGAAATAAGGTGCCACTGCTAATAGGCTGTTCATTGTTGACGGTTACGTAACTTAGTACGTACATCCGTTCATCAATAAAATAAGGCAGGCTTCCAAAATGTTTGCTGTGCTGTGTTTCTTGCTCAATGTAAGGTTTTAGAAACGGTGTTAAGTTTGAAAAAATATAATCTTGTACTTTATCATAGGTTTTATTTTTGTATGTAATGGTCGCTCCGTGCTCTTCAGCTAATTTAGGCTCTAATACGCGAAAATGATTCATAAACTCAATGACGTCATCGTACGAATAATGGTTTCCCTTTACTTCGATACGAATCGTCATTACACCGATTTCAAATGGGCATAAAAAAATATCAATAGACAAAACTTCACTTAGAATTGTTGACGCTTTTGTTTCAAATGTAATTTCTTGATTCACCTTTTTTGAAAATCGAATGAGCCCTGTTTCTTTTGGTGATTGAGGAAAGAGAATACATTCGATATAAGGAAGAAAGTATTGATCAAGGCTAGCGTGGGAAACAAAATAGTCTTTGCTATAAAATTTCTTTTCTAAATCTGTATTCTCTAGAGAAAAAAAGTCAAATTCATGCTCATAAAGAGCTGAAACTAAATCTTTTTTCTCTTTTCGGTTAAAAGAAAAAGGAAACAAGAACATGTTTATTGCACGATTCGGTGTAATATCTTGAAAAGGAGAGTTCATTGCTTGCCACTTATCCACTGAGAAATTCCCTCCCTTATGCTTTTCATTATTGCTCTTTAAGTAATATACCTATATTTGACCAAAAAAAAACATAAAAAACCAGCTGGGTTGCAGCTGGTTTTTCTTAATGAATGGAGCGATATACTCCAATGACTTTTCCTAAAATAGTTACATGACGTAAGATAATAGGTGCCATTGTGGAGTTTTCTGGCTGTAAGCGAACGAAATTATCTTCTTTAAAGAAACGTTTGACAGTTGCTTCGTTGTCTTCCGTCATTGCTACAACAATATCGCCGTTATTAGCTGTTTGCTGTTGGCGAACAATGACCATATCTCCATCTAGTATACCGGCTTCAATCATACTTTCTCCCATAATTTCTAACATAAATACTTGCTCATCTGGAGAGGCGTACTTGTCAGGTAACGGAAAGTATTCTTCTACATTTTCAATTGCAGTAATTGGAAAGCCTGCCGTAACTTTACCGATAACAGGAACATTTATAACTGCACTTTGTGGAATGCTTACATCGGCCTCTGCTTGAAGAACTTCAATTGCTCTTGGTTTTGTGGGGTCTCTACGAATTAGACCTTTACTTTCTAAACGAGCTAAGTGCCCGTGAACTGTTGAACTAGATGCTAAACCAACTGCTTCACCAATTTCGCGAACAGATGGGGGATATCCTTTTAATTTCACTTCATGCTTAATGAAATCTAGTATTTCTTGTTGACGTTTTGATAGCTTCATACATTTCACCTCATTTTTAGCTATTCTTTGCTATAAATTATATCATGGCTATATATAATATACAAACATAAGTTCGAAAAAACCCATTGACAGAAACGGATGTTCGCAATAAAATGAGAACATACATTCTGAGGGGGATTTGAAATGAGACCATTAATAGAATCTATTAAACATTATACTACCTTTTTTGTGGTTATCGCCGCACTTACATATGTCTTGACGTTGCTATTAGGAGCAGATAGAGTGGAGTTAGAAAAATATACAACTGTTACTATTGCAAAGGGTGACACTATTTGGGAATTATCCCAAGAATATAGTAAGCATCATAATTTATCACCAAATGAATTTGTAGAATGGGTCCAAAATATGAATGAGCTAACTGTTCCATCTACACAGTCGCTTTCTCCGGGAGATCAGTTATATATTCCGGTATTGAAATCTGATTTAGCAAGTGATCATCAGATTGCTTTTGATAAGTGAACTAGAGCTACGAGTCCTCTACTGAACGATGGTAGGGGTTTTAGTGTTTGGAAATGAAGAAAGGGAGCTAGAAAGATGAAAGCAGTTATCTATTGTCGAGTAAGTACGGATAAAGAAGCCCAAGAGACATCGTTAAAGAGGCAGGAAGAAGAGTTAATGCAACTTGCTACGATGCATAATTTTACAGTTTGTGAAGTTATTTCTGAAAAAGCGAGCGGCTATGAAGTTGACCGAGAAGGAATATTAGAAGTCTTAGAATTATTAAAAGCAGAAGACGTTTCTACCCTGCTTATTCAGGATGAAACACGACTGGGGCGTGGAAATGCAAGGATTGCTTTACTGCACGCGTTAAATAAAGAGAAAGTAGCAATTTACACGATTAGTCATCAGGGACAGCTACAGCTATCAGAAGCTGATTCCATGTTGTTAAACATCATTAGCTTGGTGGAAGAACATCAAAGAAAATTACATAATGCAAAAATTAAACGAGGTATGAAAAGAGCAGTTGCCAATGGGTATCACCCGGAGCATAATTTGAAAAACCAGCATGTAAACTCAGGTAGAGAACGAAAGGAAGTTCCCATAGAAGAAATTGTACAACTACGTAATAATGGCTTAACATTTGCAGAAATTGCTGTCACGCTAAAAGGCTTTGGTTATAAGGTATCAAAAGCAACTGTACACCGTCGCTATCAGGAGTACTGCGACGACCAAGGCGAGCTTCTTGCTAAAAAACAAGAGATTTAGTAAGATGTGTAGTATTGTATTATGGTTTAAACTGTATTAAAAAGCGAGGAGTTCTGACAAAATGTTGTCTAAAGATAAAATGGCACGAATCAATCAACTATCTAAAAAATCAAAGGCGGAAGGTTTAACAGAAGCTGAAGCACAAGAACAGCAAGAGCTTCGTAAAGAATATTTACAAACGTTCCGTCAATCAATGACAAATCATCTTCATACGATTAAAGTTGTTGATGAAAAAGGGAATGACGTAACCCCTAAAAAACTGAAAGATAGCAAAAAGAAGCGTCTACACTAAGGCGATGGTTTGCTGTGGTGCAAAAACTAGGGAAATGAGTTTCTCTAGTTTTTTTGTATATTTTTGCGTTTGGAAACGAAAAATGTAAAAGTACGAAAAAAAACGAATCAAATATTGTACAAAATCGTTAATCATTAGTATGATTACATATATACATAGTTTTGAAAGGAATGAAGAGTTATGACACAACGTATTGAAGATCTTTCAATTGCAACAATTCGTACTTTATCAATTGATGCTATTGAAAAAGCAAATTCAGGTCACCCAGGTATGCCAATGGGAGCAGCTCCAATGGCGTACACGCTATGGACAAAGTTTATGAATATTAACCCATCAAATCCAGATTGGTTTAACCGTGATCGCTTTGTTTTATCAGCAGGACATGGTTCAGCACTTCTATATAGCTTATTACACTTAGCAGGCTATGACCTATCAATTGACGATTTAAAAAACTTCCGTCAATGGGGAAGTAAAACACCAGGTCATCCAGAGTATGGTCACACAGCAGGTGTTGATGCAACAACTGGTCCATTAGGACAAGGAATTGCAATGGCAGTTGGTAAAGCGATGGCTGAGCGTCATTTAGCCGAAACATATAATAAAGAGGGACTTGAAATCGTTGATCACTTTACATACGGTATTTGTGGTGACGGAGACTTAATGGAAGGTGTATCAGCTGAAGCAGCTTCACTAGCAGCGCACTTAAAATTAGGTCGCCTTGTCGTGCTTTATGATTCAAACGACATCTCATTAGACGGAGATTTAGACCGTTCATTCTCTGAAAACGTAGAAGATCGTTTCAAAGCTTACGGATGGCAAGTAATTCGCGTAGAAGATGGAAATGACTTAGCAGAGCTTTCAAGTGCAATCGAAGCAGCTAAAGAAGATCTTTCTCGTCCAACTTTAATTGAAGTAAAAACAACAATTGGTTATGGTTCTCCAAACCATGCGGGAACATCAGGTGTTCACGGTGCGCCACTAGGTGCAGATGAAACAAAATTAACAAAAGAAGCGTATAGCTGGACGTTTGAAGAAGATTTCTATGTGCCAGAAGAAGTTTATGCACACTTTAAAGCAACGATTGCTGATGAAGGTGCAAAGAAAGAAAAAGAATGGAACGACGTTTTTGCTCAGTATAAAGAAAAACATCCTGAGCTAGCAGCTCAATTTGAATTAGCTGTACAAGGTAAACTTCCAGAAGGTTGGGAACAACAATTACCTGTATATGAAACTGGTTCAAGCTTAGCAACTCGTGCTTCATCAGGTGAAGTATTAAACGCAGTAGCACAAGCTGTTCCTCAATTCTTTGGTGGTTCAGCAGACCTTGCTGGTTCAAACAAAACAATGATCAAAGGTGCAGAAGACTTTACTGCAAAAGATTACAGTGGACGCAACATCTGGTTTGGTGTTCGTGAATTTGCAATGGGCGCAGCGCTTAACGGTATGGCTCTTCATGGTGGTGTAAAAGTATTCGGCGGTACGTTCTTCGTATTCTCTGATTACCTACGTCCAGCAATTCGTCTAGCAGCATTAATGAAGCTACCTGTTACGTATGTATTTACGCATGACAGTATTGCAGTTGGTGAAGATGGTCCAACACATGAGCCAATCGAGCAATTACCTTCATTACGCGCAATGCCTGGTCTATCAGTTATTCGTCCAGCAGACGCTAACGAAACGGCTGCAGCATGGCGCTTATCATTAGAGTCTACAGATACGCCAACAGCGCTTGTGTTAACTCGTCAAAACTTACCGACTCTTGAAGGTACGAGTGAAACTGCTTATGAAGGTGTTTCAAAAGGGGCTTACGTTGTATCAAAAGCAGGTAAAGAACAGGCGGATGCACTTCTACTTGCAACTGGTTCTGAAGTAAGCTTAGCAGTAGAAGCACAAAAAGCACTTGAAGCAGAAGGTGTTTCAGTAGCTGTTGTCAGCATGCCATCATGGGATCGCTTCGAGAAGCAGTCAGCTGAGTACAAAGAAAGTGTTATTCCAAAATCAGTGAAGAAGCGCTTAGGTATTGAAATGGCTTCGACATTAGGTTGGGAGCGCTATGTAGGTGACGAAGGTCAAGTTCTTGGCATTAACCATTTCGGTGCTTCTGCTCCTGGTGAAATAATTATGAGGGAATTTGGCTTTACAGTTGATAACGTTGTAGCAAGAGTAAAAAGCATGTTAAATGCATAATTGATAAAAAAGAGGCTGGGACATAAATAATTCAGCCAATGATAAACCTGAACGATTGAGAGTCTCTCACTTTTAATCGTTCAGGTTTTTTGTTTGATTGTGAAAACAATGTTGGAAACAGGGGGGGGAATGGAGCGTAGGACACTCGACTCCTGCGGGAAAGAGAGGGAAAACGGAGATCCCGCAGCGCAATGGAACGAACGTGTTCAGACAAACCAAAAAGATGGGAACGGCTATTGTTCGTCTCTTAGAAGCAATCATTTTGTTATGTCCCAAACTCTTTTTGTTTCGACAAAAAAACAAAAGAATTTTTGCATCAATAGACAACCATTGCAATGTGGACAAGCTATAATAAAAAAATAAAAAGGCGAAAGTAAGGAGGAGAAGTATGAGAACATATGAAGTATATTTAATGGAAGACGAAGTAGCAAAAGCATATTTTCAAAGAGAGAAGCTTGTTTTTCAACTATTTGTGGATTATAAAATGAAGAGAGGCTTAGAAGATCACTATCTTCAAAAGCAGGTTGAATACATTACAAGACCCCTTGCTATTTCATATATTCAGCGCGCGATACTTCAAATATTTTCTCAATACCCTCACTTCTTTATACACAATGATCATTTTGTTTTAGAATACCCACACAAAAAAAGCCGGGCTTCGCTGAAAATAAATAGTCGATGTATAACGATTGAAGGAGATGGAAATGTTGATGCAGAGACCGCTTTCTTTGAAGTGCTGCGAAAGCTTGATGCGTGCTATCTAGCAATTAATTACGGGACAGAAGAGTACGGATGGCTAAGGCCTGTTAAAACAAGAAAATATGTGTAATTATTTAAGGAAATTAGTCTGGAAATATTGTATATTGGCGAATGATTTAGTACACTGTAAGGTAGACAACACGAAGGAGGAAGTTGTAGTATGTGGCCATATATTCTAGTTGGTATTCTAGCATTGCTTGCTGGGGTAGCGCTAGGATTTTTCATTGCTCGTAAATACATGATGAGCTACTTTAAGAAAAATCCACCAATTAATGAACAAATGTTAAAAATGATGATGATGCAAATGGGCATGAAACCATCACAGAAGAAGATTAACCAAATGATGAAAGCGATGAACAGCCAAATTAAATAACGGTTAATTGGACAGACACTCTCAGCTTAAAGGGTGTCTTTTTTGTACACTAAGTATTTGTAAGAGGGAAAGGGATAACGCAAATATCGTTGCGTTATAAAGAGCTTTAACTGCTTACGCGTATATAATATAAGTATGTACTGACGATAGTATGTGATTGTGTTAAAATATGTAAGTGATATAATATTTGAATTGTTAGAAAATATAGAAAAAACAGGGGTGGTGGTGGGGTTATGAATATATTTCGTGATTTGGGATGGTTTTTTAAGCAAGAAAAGAGAGCGTATATCATAGGGATTTTACTTTTGATAGCGGTTGCTTTACTTCAGCTAGTGCCACCTCGTGTTATTGGGTGGGCAGTTGATGCTATTGAAAAAGGAAGTTTATCAAAAGAAAAGCTCCTTCAGATGGTGCTCTTGTTAGGGGCAGCCGCTGTCGGCTCATATGGTATGAGATACATATGGCGAGTTATGATTTTTGGTGCTGCTGTTAAGCTGGCACGACAAATGCGCAATACGTTGTATGAACACTTCACGAAAATGAATCAAACATTTTATCAAAGTAAACGTACGGGTGACCTGATGGCTCACGCAACGAATGATATTCAAGCTATTCAACAAACAGCGGGAATTGGCGTTTTAACATTTGCGGATTCTGTTATTACGGGCAGTGTTGTTTTAATAACAATGGCTGTAACAATCAGCTGGAAGCTAACGCTAATTAGCTTATTACCCATGCCTTTAATGGCCTGGCTAACGAATAAATATGGCACAATGTTACATCAACGGTTTGGAGAAGCACAAGCGGCTTTTTCTTCATTAAACGATAAGGTGCAAGAAAGTATAACGGGTGTAAAAGTTGTAAAAACGTTTGGAAAAGAAACCTCAGAAGTCGATATGTTTACGAGACAATCAGCTGATGTTGTTCAAAAGAATATGAAAGTAGCGAGAATTGATTCTTTATTTGACCCTACGATTTCTTTTATTGTGAGCTGGTCTTTTTTATTTGCTCTTATTTTTGGATCACGAATGGTCGTAAGCAATGAGATCACGTTAGGAGAACTAGTTACATTTACTACGTACCTTGGGTTGTTAGTGTGGCCGATGCTAGCGTTTGGTTGGCTTTTCAATATCGTAGAAAGAGGAAGGGCTTCATATGATCGAGTTTTTGCTCTACTACAAGAAAAAAATGAGATTGTTGAAAGTGAGAAACCTATTACAAAACGCCCTAATGGAGCGATTACGGTACAAATTGACCGCTTTGTGTATCCGGGTACAGATGAAGCAGTTCTTAAAGATATCCACTTTTCCTTACAGGAAGGCCAAACGCTTGGAATTGTAGGAAAAACAGGAGCTGGAAAAACAACTTTACTAAAGCTTCTTATTCGTGAATTCGATTTAACGGTTGGAGATATTTATTTTGATCAACATAGCATTAAATCTTATAGCTTTGATTTTTTATATAATAGTATTGGTTACGTTCCCCAGGATCATTTCTTATTTTCAACGACAGTAGGAGAAAATATTGCCTTTTCAAACCAAAATGCTTCCCATTCGGATATAGAGCGAGTGGCACAATTGGCACATGTTCATGAAGATATCACGTGCTTTACAGATGGATATGAAACCATTGTAGGAGAAAAAGGGGTTTCTTTATCAGGTGGACAAAAACAACGATTGTCGATTGCGCGTGCACTATTACAAGATCCTCAAATGCTTTTTTTAGATGACTCGCTTTCAGCAGTTGATGGGAAAACTGAAGCCCTTATTTTGAAATCTTTAAAGCAGCACCGCCGCAATAAAACAACGGTTATTACTACTCATCGCCTGAGTGCAGTTGCACATGCAGATTTGATTTTGGTCATTAAAGGTGGGCGAATCATTCAGCGGGGAAGGCATGAAGAACTTTTAAAAGAACACGGGTGGTATCAAGAGATGTATACAAGGCAGCAGCTAGAAGAGATTGTGGAAGCTGGAGGCTATGAATATCATGAAAAATAAACAAGTATTAAGGCGGTTAGTAAGATACGCAGTTCCCCATCGCAAATCCTTTGCGCTTGCATTTTGTTTATTGTTGGTGGCCACCACAGCGGATTTATTAGGTCCCATGCTTATTAAAGTGTTTATTGATACGTATTTAACAGAGCGTTACTTTCCTGTAGAGCCGCTCCTTTTATTAGGAGTTGGCTATATAAGTTTGAACATGATCAAGGTCGTTATTCAATACTTTCAGCAGCTCAAGTTTCAGGGAATTGCTTTAAACATTATTCAGCAAATAAGAATTGACGTGTTTTCACATGTACATAAGCTTGGGCTCCGCTACTTTGACCGAACGCCAACGGGTAGTCTAGTTTCACGAATCACAAACGACACGGAAGCAATTAAGGAAATGTTTGTCGAAGTGATTGCGGTATTTATTCAAAATGGTGTCTTTTTAATTGGTATTTTTATAGCCATGTTCATTTTAGATATGAAGTTAGCACTTTATTGCTTAGCGCTTTTACCATTCATTTTCGTATTAATGAAAACATATCAGCATTTTAGTGGGATTTATTATACACAGTTAAGAGAAAAGCTCAGCCAGCTCAATGCAAAGATTCACGAATCGTTACAAGGTATGGGGATTGTTCAGGTATTTAGACAAGAAAAGCGTCTAAGACGTGAATTTGGAGATATTAACGAATCACATTACCAAGCTGGTGTACGTAATTTAAAGTTAGACGGCTTACTTTTAAGGCCAGCAGTTGACGTATTATATGTTCTTGCAATTATTGGCGTACTTAGCTACTTTGGTATATCAGTTTTAGATAGCCCAGTAGAAGTGGGGGTGTTATATGCTTTTGTAAACTATTTGGAGCGCTTTTTTCAGCCAGTTAATGAAATGATGCAGCGCCTTTCAATGTACCAACAAGCCATGGTCGCTTCAAAGCGAGTATTTGAATTAATGAACGAAGGTGAAAAAGCACCGTCTTTTATGAAAGACTCACAAGCTACAATTAAACGAGGTATGATAGAATTTAGAGGAGTTACCTTTTCTTATGATGGAAAGACAAACGTTCTATCAAATATTTCCTTTTTAATAAAAGAAGGTCAAACGGTAGCGTTAGTGGGACATACAGGCAGTGGTAAAAGCTCAATCATTAATCTTCTTCTAGGATTTTATACGCCAAAGCAAGGTGAAATCCTAATTGATGGTCAGCCCCTTCAAACGTATAGTGAAGAAGAAATTAGAAGAAGAATTGGTTTGGTATTACAAGATTCATTTATTTTTGCTGATACGGTTAAAGCAAATATCTCTCTTCATGATCCTTTAATTTTAGAAGAAGATGTACGAGAAGCGCTGAGATTCGTACAGGCAACACCTTTTATTGAAGATTTACCGAAAAGCTATAATGAAGTGCTTGTTGAAAGGGGGGCAACATTGTCAAGCGGCCAGCGTCAACTCTTATCATTTGCTCGCACAATGGTACGTAAACCAAAAATACTAGTTCTAGATGAAGCAACAGCACATATTGATACAGAGACAGAAGATGCTATTCAAGCTGTTTTAGCGAAGATGAAGAGAAATAGGACAACGGTGGCAATCGCTCATCGATTGTCTACTATTCAACATGCAGACGCTATCCTAGTGCTACATAAAGGTGAAATTGTAGAAAGAGGTACTCATGCAGAACTGTTAGAAAAGCAAGGTCTTTATTACAGCATGTATCGACTCCAGAACCATCAAGGAAAGGCTGGTGGAGAGATATAAAAAAACAACTTCTTAAGTAGAAGTTGTGTCGGAGTGCTGTGAAGGAGTGTTATTATAGATGTTTAGTAGATGATCTAATTCTTGACTATGCTTAATAGCAGGGGGAGAATTTAATCCACTAACTCGAACGACCCGAATCAGCTCTTCACGCTTCTTTTCAATCTCTAACAATATATTTTGTTTCAGCAATAGAACTGGTCCCTTCTCAATAAAACTTTTACCTAATTATACAAGATAATGGCACTTTTTGAAAAGGAATAGATGAGTCATTTTGATGACAAAATGGTAACAGATTCTAAACAAATGGAGTGAATCAGAAATGGCTGATGTGAATTTATTTTTAGCATTTGGAGCAGGATTTTTATCGTTTATTTCACCATGCTGTCTACCGCTGTATCCGGCTTTTTTATCGTATATTACAGGTGTCTCAGTAGGGGATCTGAAAGAAGGGAAAAACGTACATCAGCGCAAAGCTCTTTTACATACGACCTTTTTTCTACTAGGCTTTTGTTTAATCTTTATTGCAATTGGTTTTGGCACTTCTTTTATTGGAAGTTTATTTGCGAACTATGGAGATTTAATTCGTCAAGTGGGGGCCATACTCATTGTGTTTTTAGGGCTTGTAACAGTTGGAGTCTTTAAGCCGAAGTTTTTAATGAAAGATCGCAAAGTACAGTTTTCTAATCGACCTACAGGTTTGTTAGGTTCTTCTCTTATCGGAATGGCTTTTGCTGCAGGGTGGACGCCATGTACAGGACCTATTCTTGTATCTGTTATGGCTCTAGCAGCTACTAATCCTAGCTCAGCTATGCTCTACATGATTGCTTATTCGCTAGGGTTTTCAATTCCATTTTTTATCATGTCGTTTTTTATAGGTAAAATGAACTGGATAAAGCGTCATATGAAAGCAATGATGACCGCTGGTGGATATGCAATGATTGGAATGGGAATCATTTTATATTTTGACTGGATGACCAAGATTATTATTTATACAACGAGCATCTTTGGAGGCTTTACAGGGTTCTAGATAACGAAGTGGTGTGGCTTGAAAAAAGTTGGAATCGTTGATAAAGTAATAAGTAAAAAGTCCTATTTCGTTTCGTTGGAAAAGACCAGAGGTAGATAGGGGAAGACGGAGGGCTATAATTGTCAAGAATACTAATTGTAGATGACGCAAAGTTTATGAGAGCAACGTTAAGAAGTATTATGGAGAATGCTGGTTACCACGTAGTTGGAGAAGCGGAAACAGGTAAAGAAGCCATCGAAAAATTTCATGACCTTCAACCTGATGTTATAACGATGGATATTACAATGCCGGAGCTAAATGGAATTGAAGCGGTTAAAGCCATCAAGCGAGTTGATCCGAATGCAAAAATTATTATGTGTTCTGCGATGGGACAACAAAAAATGGTTGTTGAAGCCATTGAGGCTGGTGCAAAAGATTTTATTGTAAAACCTTTTGAGGAGTCGTCAGTGTTAGAAGCTATGAAGCGCTTGCTAAACTAGTAAAAAAACAATAGTTAATTAAATTGAAGACGCTTATATTAAGCGTTTTTTTTGTTAATAAAAATTTATTTTTATGTATTCCTTAACGATATAGAGAGTGATACAATGAAACCGTGAAATTTGTATTTTAAAAGAGGTGTAGAAGTGAAAGAGATTATATTAATATTGATTTTGCAACTAGTTTATGTACCAATCTTAACGTTGCGAACGATTTTCCTAGTAAAAGGAATGAGTATGTACGCCTCGGCTTTTGGTTTTTTAGAAGCATTAGTATATGTATTTGGTTTATCCCTCGTCTTTTCAGGTGACCAAAGCATTGTAGCTATGATTGTATATGCTGTTGGATTTGGTGCTGGTATTATATTAGGTGGATATATTGAGTCACGCTTAGCGATTGGCTATACGACATTTTTAGTGAATTTAATGACAAAGAATGAAGAGCTAATTAACCGCCTTCGTCAAGAAGGTTTTGGAGTTACGGTCTATCAAGGTGAAGGAAGAGATAGCGCACGTTATCGTTTAGATATTTTAACAAAAAGAAGTCGTGAAGAAGAGCTATTAGATTTTATAGAAGAATATGAACCTAGAGCATTTATTATTTCGTACGAGCCTCGTAAATTTAAAGGCGGATTCTTATTAAAAGCAATGAAAAAGCAAAAAGTAAAATCTAAGCAGAAACCGAAAAATGACCCTTCGCATTTAAAGTAAGACAAGATTTCACATTCTTTTGCAGTTGTTTTATAATAGGAAGTATACTATGAGTAAAGAAGGGGTTACTTTGATTTATGCTTCCACGATTTTTGCTGTTTTAATGGGTTCATTCATTATTTTTATGAGGATGAAAGCATCTGAAAAGCCGGTAAATGCTAAAAAAATCATTTTACCACCTTTTTTTATGAGTACGGGAGCGTTGATGTTTATTTTTCCAGTTTTTCGAGTGACTGGAGCTGAATTTTTAGAGGCTTTGATAGTTGGCCTGTTCTTTTCATTATTTCTAATAAAAACATCAAAGTTTGAAGTGCGTGATGATGATATTTATTTAAAACAGTCAAAAGCGTTTACCTTTATTATTATTGCATTGTTACTCATTCGGGTTGTCATGAAACTATATTTAAGCTCAACAATCGATGTAGGCGCTCTTGGGGGGATGTTTTGGATTTTAGCGTTCGGTATGATTGTGCCATGGCGCATTGCGATGTATCGTTCGTATAAAAAACTTGAGCAACAGCTGCAGCACAACTTGATGAATAAAATGATTTAAAAAGGTGTCCATACGGGACACCTTTTTTGTCTATTCAAATAAATGTTGATACGGAGAATGATCGATACGTTGAGCTTTTAATGTTTTTAACAAAAACTTATGATCTCGTTTTGGAGTTGCCGTAATGTATCCTCGAATAATTAAATCTTCCGTAATACTTGCGGCTTGCTCTTGAAGTGCAAGTTCACCGATTTTACCGGCGATTTTTTGCCTAGCTACGTCGCGAAATAGCTCAGGAACAGGTTGTACAAGCGTTTCCAATAACTGTTTTTGTTCATTAGACCACAAGTGAATCGTTTGCTCTAAGTAATAGTCTTGCCAATCAAGAATTGACTTTCCATCTTCTTTTGGTAACCGCTTTAAAAATTTTCGAAACATAAAAAAGCCACCGATTGCAAACAAGCTAACCAATATGACAACCCATAGTACAATGAACCACAAAAACCATCCCTCAAGCATTTTATCCCCCCTATGTATTATGCTCTTAGCAATATATAGCTTTTGTCTTTATTATAGCGAGGAGTGGATAAACGTGGCAACAGCTAGTTTAGAAGAATAAAAAGTCTATATAAGTCACAAATGACTTGATTGAGTCATTTGTGACTTATATAGAAAAAGAAAATTGTTCAGAAATGTCGAAAAAATTAAACTTTTAGAGTTGGCACGCTTCTTGCATATTAAAAGAGTGAGGAAATTAACTAGTGAAAGGAAGATTATAATGAGCAGACAATTCAGTCAGGTAGATAAAAACTTTCCGGGTAAAAATGCAAAACAACTATTAGAGCGTAGACATAAAGCTGTGCCAAAAGGTGTGAGTTACGGTATTCCAACATTTGCTGAAAAGGCAGAAGGTGCTTTAGTAACAGATGTTGACGGCAATACGTTTATCGATTTTGTTGGTGCTATCGGAACAATTAATGTCGGTCATGGACATCCAAAAGTAAAAGAAGCGCTTCATAAGCAAGTTGATCGATTCATCCACACAGGTTTTAATGTAGTGATGTATGAATCATACGTAGCATTGTGTGAACGATTAGCAGCTATTGCACCAGGAAACTTTGATAAAAAAGTATTATTGTTAAACAGCGGTGCTGAAGCAGTGGAAAATGCTGTGAAAATTGCTCGTAAATATACAAAACGTCAAGGCATCATTTCGTTTACTCGTGGTTTCCATGGACGTACATTAATGACAATGACGATGACAAGCAAGGTAAAACCGTATAAGTTTGAGTTCGGACCATTTGCTCCAGAGGTATACAAAGCTCCTTATCCTTATGCATACCGTAGACCAGAGGGGTTAACTGAAGAAGCTTATGAGGACTATATCATTTCAGAGTTTAAAAACTTCTTGAATAATGAAGTAGCACCTGAAACAGTAGCAGCAGTAGTTATGGAACCAATTCAAGGAGAAGGTGGCTTTATCGTTCCTGGCAAGCGCTTCGTTCAGGAAGTATATAACGTATGTAAAGAGAATGGAATTTTATTTGTTTCAGATGAAATTCAAGCCGGTTTTGCACGAACAGGTCGTTATTTTGGAATTGAGCACTTTGATGTTGAGCCGGATTTGATCACAGTATCAAAATCATTAGGTGCTGGCGTACCAATTAGTGGCGTTATTGGCCGAGCTGAAATTATGGACGAATCTAATCCTGGGGAACTTGGTGGAACGTATAGCGGAAGTCCTTTAGGCTGTGAAGCAGCGTTAGCTGTATTAGATATTATTGAAGAAGAAGGGCTAAACGAGCGCAGTGATGTTCTTGGAGAAATTGTGCGCGCACGCTTTGAAAAGTTAAGCGAAAGCTATGATGTAATTGGCGATATCCGCGGTCTTGGATCAATGTGCGCCGTAGAATTAGTAAAAGATCGTGTTAAAAAAGAGCCAAATAAAGAATTAACGCAAAAAGTTGTGCAAGAAGCAAATAAAAGAGGGTTATTGTTGCTAAGTGCAGGGGTTTATGGCAACGTACTTCGCTTCTTAATGCCGATTGTCATCACGGATGAACAGCTTGAAGAAGGGCTGCAAATTGTGGAAGAATCGTTAGCTGCAAGTGTACAACAACTCGTGAATGTATAAAAATAAGAATGGTGAGACAAGGGCCACCCGCTTGTCCTTTGTCTCTTAATAGAAGTACCATTTTCGTTACCAAACTTTTCTGATAAAATGAATGAATACTATTTTTGATGAAAAGGTGATTTAGTTAATGAGCAACAGCGAGAATATGTCTTATATGAATCAAGAACTTTACGATATCTTTGAGTCATCCTTTGATGAAGTTTTTGTTACGGATGCGCAAGGTTATGTCGTGATGGTAAATTCACAGTGTGAAAAAAATTACCATCTGAAAGCGGAAGAGTTTATTGGAAAGCACGTAAAGGAGCTTCAAGAAATGGGGATTTTTTATCCCTCGGCGACGCTTCAGGTAATTGAATCCAATACATCGCTAGAACTTGTGCAAAAAACAAGTTCAGGTAGGTATTTGCATGTTCGGACTCGTCCCGTTTTTGATGAAAGTAAGCAGTTGAAAAGCGTCATTAGCTATTCCCGTGATTTAACGGATTTAATGCAGTTGAAAAATAAAGTAGAACAGATGGAAGAGCAGCTGGAGAGTTAACAAAAAGAGATGTCTGATTCTGTAGAGCTAGAGGGCATTGTTACCAATAGCAAAGCAATGAAGAAAGTGTTTGCTATTGTTCAACGAATTGCTTCTGTTCATACAACCGTTCTTTTACTTGGAGAAACGGGTGTTGGAAAGAGTAGGGTGGCAAAATTAATTCAGCAGCTAAGTGTTAGAAAGAGTGCTCCTTATTATGAAATTAACTATGCTGCTTTACCAGATCAGCTAATTGAATCGGAGCTGTTCGGTTATCAAGGTGGAACATTTACAGGAGCGTTTCGTGAAGGGAAAAAAGGTATTATCGAGCTATCAAACGGAGGAACCTTGTTTTTAGATGAAGTTGGTGAACTATCGTTACAAGCACAAAGTAAATTGCTTCATGTGCTTCAAGACCGCACCATTCGGCCTGTCGGTTCAAGTAAAACAATTCCAGTAGATGTGCGCATTATTGCTGCAACCAATCAAGATTTGGAGGCGATGGTGGACAAAGGGTTATTTCGAAGAGACTTATATTATCGTTTGAATGTAGTCCCCATCACAATTCCTCCTTTACGTGAACGGGCAGAAGATATTTTACCGCTGGTCTATCAGTTTTTAAATCATTTTAATGCAGTGTATGACCGCAAAGTGGAGCTTTCACCAAAAGCATTGGATGCGTTTAGTAGACAGGAGTGGAAGGGGAATGTGCGAGAAGTTGAAAATATGATTGAACGTCTTGTCGTTACAAGTGACAATGTAGTAACGCTAAAAGATTTACCATTCGAACAGGACTTTTCAGTTCATAAACACAATCGTACATTGCCAGAAGTCGTAGAAGAAATAGAGAGAAAAATGGTGGTCGAAGCTTATGAAAAGTACGAATCTTCTTACAAAGTTGCAGAGCAATTAGGGATTAGTCAGTCACAAGCGAATCGAAAAATAAGGAAGTATCTAGAGGGGATGGATGAAGGAGATGAGCAAGCAACCTAAGCAATTGGATAAGGTGTTATCAAAATTCGATGTATTATGTTTAGCTATTGGAGCCATGTTAGGCTGGGGTTGGGTCGTACTATCAGGTACTTGGCTAAATTCGGCTGGGTCATTAGGAACGTTAATTGCTTTTTTAGTTGGAGGATTACTCGTTATTTTTGTAGGACTTACTTATGCTGAATTAGCATCAGCTATGCCAAAGGTAGGCGGAGAGCATGTATTTGTAAAAAGAGGCCTTGGAAAAAAGGCTTCGTTTGTAGGTTCATGGGCAATCGTTTTAGGGTATGTATCTGTAGTAACGTTTGAAGCAGTAGCGCTTCCTACGGTTCTAGACTACTTAATTCCTAATTATCAAACAGGATATTTATGGACAATAAACGGCTGGGATGTTTACTTAACGTGGGTATTAGTTGGAAGTGTAGGAGCCATTATTTTAACAGCCATCAACTATTTTGGTCTCAAAACAGCGGCCTTTTTACAGGTTGTACTAACAGTCGCAATTGTTGGTATTGGTATTCTTTTAATTTTTGGGTCAGGAATTAACGGAGATACAAAGAACTTGGACCCATTATTTATTGGGGGAGCAGGTGGCATCATGACCGTACTAGTCATGGTACCGTTCTTATTCGTTGGTTTTGATGTTATTCCTCAAGTAGCAGAAGAAGCTAATTTACCGGCAAGAGAAATTGGTAAGATTTTAATTATTTCTGTAAGTGCTGCAATTGTATTTTATATGTTTATTGCTTTGGGCGTAGGGATGGCATTAGATAAAGGCGCTCTAGAAATTTCGCAATTAGCAACTGCTGATGCGATGGCGGCAGCATTTAATTCACCATTATTCGGGAAAATTTTGATCATTGGCGGTATTGCAGGAATTGTGACGAGTTGGAACGCATTTATTATCGGGGGAAGCCGTGTTATTTATGCGATGGCCCAAGATGGAATGTTGCCAGCATGGTTTGGTCGCCTTCATCCTAAATATAATACACCTTCCAATGCGGTCATTTTTTTAGGGGCATTAGCAGTGTTTGCTCCATTATTGGGCAGACCTGCACTTGTATGGATTGTAGATGCAGGTGGATTAGGAATCGTTATAGCTTACTTAATGGTTGCGTTATCGTTTGTAGCTTTACGTAAAAAAGAACCGCAAATGGATCGTCCATTTAAAGCAGGAAAAACAACTTTTATCGGTTGGTTAGGAGTCATCTTTAGCATTGGATTCATTGCATTATATATGCCTGGAATGCCAGCTGCTCTTATTTGGCCGTATGAGTGGATTATGGTACTAGGCTGGACGCTTATCGGAGCATATTTCTTTATTAAGATGAACAAAGGAGTTTATCATAGCAATGACGAAGAAATACAAGTAAACGATACCGACAGCTCGGTTGATGCGAAAATTAATTAAAGGAGTGATCATTCATGAAACAAGCAAATCTATATATTAACGGTGAGTGGGTAAAAACGTCTGAAACGTTCGACGTTGTGAATCCAGCTACAAATGAAGTGGTAGCTTCAGTTGCCAAAGGTGGGGCTAAAGAAGCAAAATTGGCAGCAGATGCAGCATACGAAGCATTTTTAGAATGGTCCAAGAAAACAGCAGAAGAACGCGGAAAATTATTAATGAAATGGCATCAGCTAATTGAAGAGTATACCGACGAATTAGCTGAAACAATGACAATTGAGCAAGGAAAACCATTAAAAGAAGCAAAAGGTGAAATTGGATATGCGAACGGATTTGTATCATGGTATGCAGAGGAAGGTAAGCGAATATACGGTGAAACAATTCCGGCATCAGCTCCGAACAAGCGCTTATTTGTTCATAAACAACCAGTTGGTGTAATGGCGGCTATTACGCCTTGGAACTTTCCTGCTGCAATGATCACACGTAAAGTTGCTCCTGCTTTGGCGGCAGGTTGTACGGCTGTCATTAAGCCAGCTGAACAAACTCCTTTAACTGCATTACGCTTAGCTGAATTAGCAACGGAAGCAGGTATTCCAAAAGGAGTAATTAACGTCGTTGCCGGAGATGCGAAATCAATTGGTGAAGCTTGGATGGAAGATGGTCGTGTTCGTAAACTGTCATTTACAGGTTCAACAGCTGTTGGAAAGCTATTGATGAAAGGCGCAGCAGATACAATGAAAAAAGTATCACTTGAGCTTGGTGGACATGCACCGTTTATCGTAACAGAAAGCGCAGATTTAGATAAAGCAGTAACAAATGCTATCGCATCTAAATTCCGCAATGCTGGTCAAACATGCGTATGTACGAACCGTATTTATGTGCACGAAAAAGTTGCAGAGGAGTTTACAAAGCAATTTGCACAAGCAGTTTCACAGCTAAAGATTGGTAACGGTTTAGAAGAAGGAACAGATATTGGACCGCTAATCGACGAAAAAGCGTTAGAAAAAGTTCAGAAGCAGTTAGATGACGCAGTAGAAAAAGGTGGAGATGTTGTCACTGGTGGATCTGTTTTAACAAAAGGAAGTGGTTTGTTTGTAGAGCCAACTGTTGTCAAAGGCGCTACAGATGAAATGCTTTGTATGTATGAAGAAACGTTTGGACCAATCGCTCCAATCGCTACTTATCGAGATGAAGCAGAAGTAATTCGTCGTGCGAATAATTCACCATTTGGTTTAGCAGCATACGTATTTACTGAAAATATCTCAGAAGCAATCCGTATTGCAGAAGCTCTTGAATATGGAATTGTGGGGTTAAATGATGGCCTGCCATCAACACCACAAGCTCCGTTTGGTGGCTTTAAAGAAAGTGGACTTGGTAGAGAAGGAAGCCACTTTGGAATTGAGGAATACTTAGAAGTAAAATACATCTCATTAGGACTTTAATTTAACAAGTGAAAAAAGGTAGCTCCCAGAAAATATGGGAGCTACCTTTTTGTTATCCAGCTGCTTGATTGGGTGACTTTGGATGTGTATAGTCAATTTCCAAGCCGCTTGCGATATTTTGTTTTGCCTTTTTAAAGAATAAAAATAAAAAGATAATGCTTACTGCAAATGCAATTATATAAGATACGGTTATTGGTAAATTAAATCCGATTGGTGCATTCATAATATAAGTTGTCGTTGCCATCGTCATAAACAATGCTGGAATCGTTGAAATCCAATGATTAGCCCCTTTTACAATGAGATACATCGATGCGATCCATAGGGCAATGACTGCTGTTGACTGGTTAGCCCATGAGAAGTAGCGCCATAACAACGTGAAATCAATTTTAGTTAAGATAAATGCAATAACAAATAAAGGTGCAGCGATGATTAAACGATTCGGCAACTTAATTTGCGAAAAATTCAGATAATCAGCGATGATCATACGAGCGGAGCGGAAAGCCGTATCGCCTGATGTAATAGGCAAAATAATGACTCCGATAATAGCAAGCGTACCCCCAATTGCACCAAGCATCAACGTTGATACTTCAGATACAATGGCTGCTGGGCCACCACTGTTAATAATACTATTTAAATCACGACCATCAAACAAACTCATAGCTGCCGCAGCCCAAATCATTGCAATTGCAGCTTCTGCAATCATCATACCGTAGAAAATTTTGCGCCCGGATTTTTCATTTTGCAATGTACGTGAAATAATTGGTGATTGCGTGGCGTGAAAGCCTGATAATGCACCACAAGAAATCGTTAAAAATAAGAGTGGGAAAATTGGAATGTTATCAGGATGCATATTTGTAAACGTTAACTCTGGAATAGGTGCCCCTGTTACAACAAGCATGGCTCCTACACCAACTGCGCTGATAATTAGAAATGCACCAAAGATTGGATAAATACGTCCAATAATTTTATCAATCGGTAAAATTGTAGAAAGAATATAATAAACGAAAATAGCAAAGATAATGATAGTCAGCGGAATGGTTCCATTGGCTAAGTCATTGATTAAAGCCGCTGGTGATGTAATAAATACAGTTCCGACTAAAATGAGTAGTAAAATCGAGAAAACGTTTACAATGTGTTTTGAAAAAGTTCCTAAAAATTTTCCAGCTAATTCAGGAATATGAGCACCACGGTTTCGAATGGAAATCATACCAGTTAAATAATCATGTACAGCACCTGCAAAGATTGCTCCAATTACAATCCAAACAAACGCTACGGGACCATAAAGCGCTCCCATAATAGGTCCGAAAATTGGACCAACACCGGCAATATTTAATAGTTGAATTAAAGAATTCTTCTTATTATTCATCGGTACGTAGTCAATGCCATCTTTCATTGCATAGGCAGGAGTTGGTCGAGAATCTTTCACTCCAAATACGCGCTCGACTACTTTTCCATAAGTCGAATACCCAATGAGTAATAGCACAAACGAAAGTAAAAATGTAATCATCGTATCAGTCCTTTACTAAGTGTTGTGAAAACGGTTTCTTAAACTTAGTATACTAGAAAGTTATTAAAAGAAAAAGGACCTTTTAGTCAAATTTAGTAAAAAGACAGATCCTAAGAAGAATCATCTTGAACGTAATGTTTAAAGTCTAAAAACAAAAAACAAAACTCTTCAAAGGAAAAAGTATCAAATGTTTCACAAGAGTAAGTATCCAAAAAGTCTTCAATCATATGATGGGGGATAGATTGAAATAGTCCCATTGCTTTAAACGAGTACTCAAATTTATGATATAAAGGTTGTAATCCATAGTAGTCAAAGACATCCTGCAATTGTTCTGTATGCATTTTTTATTCCTCCTTTTTAAGTAGTATGACCATGTTGAATGAGAAAAATAAAATGAGTTTTGTCTAAAGGCTAGATTTTCTATTTCGAAGAAGCTATCCTAAAAGGATACACTGGTGATAAAGGAGAAAAAACATGTTTATGTACGTCACAATACTAGGATTTTTAACTTTTGCACTGTATGCTTGTACATTTGTGTATGCCATCATTAATAAAAGTGGACAAGCAAAGCAAAATGGAAAGCGCGCACTGATTGGCTTCTTAGTCATGGCTGTAGGTTTAATCGGTATGCAAGTGTCATAGTTTGAGATTTCTTTGACAATTTTGCCACCTTCACTTATAGTTAACCATGAGCGAACGTATGTATCTGTTTTTGAGTTTTCGTTCATAAATTGAATAAGAAAGAAGGTGGCAAAATTGAGATACCATACACATATTGCAACATCGATTGCTGCCGGTGCAGGAGTAGCGATTCAGACAGATGTCGCTTTTACTTTTCCATACGTCGTAGGCATAGCCATTGGATCATTGCTCCCCGATATCGATGAGCCAAACTCATACGTTGGACGAAGATCGTTTGGGCTTGCAAAAGTAATTAAAAGCATTTTTGGGCATCGTGGAATTACACATTCACTTCTTGTTTGTGGACTTATTTTTTATTTATATCAGCTATATTCATATGAATGGTTGTTTGGGATAGCGTGTGGCTATATCTTTCATGTAATAGGCGACTTCTTTTCAAAAAGAGGTGTGCCTTTATTTTGGCCCATTGTACGAAAGAAAATAAAATCGCCTCTCACATACGAAACAGGGAAACCTTCAGAACAGCTTATCTTTTACATAGCAATAGGTCTTATCATTTATTTCTTGTACAAATATAGCTTATATTCTCAGCTGTTTTAATGTTAAAAACCCCGACTTAACTAGTCGGGGTTTTTAACATTAAGATAGAATTGGCTTCAACATGTGTAATCGGTAATATAACGTCAATTGTTGTACCTTCTTGAAGCATGCTTGTTACGCTAAGTGTACCTTTATGCTCAAGTATAACCTTATTACAAATAGTTAAGCCTAATCCAACGCCGTGCTCTTTTGTTGTATAAAAAGGTTGACCAATTTTTTTTATTCGATCAGCATCCATGCCACAACCATTGTCCATAATTTGAATAGTAACGTGCTGTTGATTTATCTTGTTAAAAGAGACCGTAATTTGTCCTCCAAGAGGCATCGCATCAATTGCATTTTGAATGACATGTATAAATACCAGCTTTAATTGATGGGGTTGTCCATGAATGACAAAGTTACCGTGAGCAGTATTGTATTCATAAACCACTTTAATGCCTTGGTGTATAAAAGCTTGGGAGAAGCGTTTTGTCACATCTTTCAATAAAGCAAGTAAATCAATGGGCTCGTAAGGTCGAACTTCTTGTTTGGCTAAACTCATAAATTCATTTACAATTTGTTCAATTTGATCAATTTCACTTTGCATCATGCGACGATAAGCAATATCCTGAGCACTTTGATATTCTTCACTAAACAGTTGTAAGAAACCTTTAATCGTGGTTAAAGGATTTCTAATTTCATGAGCAATACTTGCAGCTAATTCCCCAATTGCTGATAATTTTTCAGCATTTCTCATCATTTCTTCAAGCTTTCGCTGTTCTGTTATATCACGAGAGACGAACACAAAACCTTCAACTTTTCCATCATTAACAATAGGTACGCCTTTTCCTTCAAGCAAAATAGAAGTGCCATTAGCATGTAGATTTCGATAATGAAAAGTACTTGCTGTTTTTGTTAACTTCATGTTTTCAATTCCGGTTGCTACTTTTGTATGATCATCTTCATGTACATGAAGAAGTACATCCTTCCCAATTAAGGAACAAGGAAGAAGGCCGAGTGTGTACTGGTAAGAGGGTGAAGCATATTCATAGCAACCATCGATTCCGACTACGCAAATTAAATCGTGCGTGTGAGAGAGAATTAAGCGATGGCGAATTTCACTTTGCTTTAAATGCTCTTCCGCTTCTTTACGAGCTTGAATATCACGAGCGGTAATAACAACGTAGGTTACTTGATTATCTTTTACAGATGGAATCCCTCGCCCTTCAACCCAAATATAAGAGCCGTCGTCTTTTAGTAAACGATATTCTGCACTCATTTCAACTTTTAATGAAAACACTTGATTTAATTTATGTCGTATCTGATCTATATCATCAGGATGTATTACGCTAAAGTTTAAAGACTGTCCTTCTTCTGTTGGTAAATAACCTAATACGGATAAATGAGAAGGGGAGTTATAAATTAAATGCCCATGCTGGTCCACAACGGTGATTAAATCTCGCATATTATCTGTAATGATTCGATCTTTTAGCTGATGAAAAGATAACACTTGGTTTTCGTTAAATTGATATTTTACAGGTGTACCACACATTCTGCAAAAATTATATTCTTCTTGATAACCGCAAGATGAACAAACAGGCATAGAATCACTCCAATCTTCCGTAAGGTAAAATATAGGCTCTATGTTATATTATACCTCATTTTAAACAGTTCTTGGTAGAAAGAAAACCCAAAAGAGACGTTCTTTCGATAGATACAAAGTCTCATTTTTGGGTTTGTTTTTTTTATGGAGGAAGGCTCTTTTAGTAAAAAACCTTCGAATTGACGAGCTGTAATCCCATACTTATCACAGAGGCGAATTAAAAGTTGCTCTTGCTGTTTTATATCTGGTTCATAGTTAGTATTCCAATAAATTGCGGTAGGGTTTACTTCTTTAATGAGAGATTCAATGGTTGGATTAGCCATCATAAACATCCTTTCTTTCAATAGTTTGCTATCTAGTATAAACATAAATAATTCGATTGCCCAAGTTTTAATATGTTGCCCATTTTTAATAGGACGAAATTCGAACGGAAAGAAAGGTGAATATGTTAAAACGGTAATAGTAACGGAAGGAGCCCTATAAATGAAACATGTATATGGAAGTTTACCAACTCCAATGCACGATCCTCGAATGAATCAACCGACACAAGGAATGCCGATGCAAGGAATGCCGATGCAAGGAATGCCGATGCAAGGAATGCCGATGCAAGGAATGCCGATGCAAGGAATGCCGATGCAAGAAATGCCGATGCAAGGAATGCCGATGCAAGGAATGCCGATGCAAGGAATGTCGATGCAAGGAATGTCGATGCAAGGAATGCCAATGCAGGGAATGCCGATGCAAGGAGTGCCAATGCCAGAAATGCCAATGCAAGGAATGCCGATGCAAGGAATGCCAATGCAGGGAATGCCGATGCAAGAAATGCCAATGCCAGAAATGCCAATGCAAGGAGTGCTGATGCAAGGAATGCCAATGCAGGGAATGCCGATGCCAGAAATGCCACCAATGCAGGGGATGTCGATGTCAGGAGGAGCAGACTGTGGATGCGGTCAGAAGCCTAGCAATTTGATGCCTGCAATGAATCAAAGTATGAATGCACCACTTGTACAAGGTGAAAACGTACAGATGCCTTCTAAGTCCATGATGCCTTCTAAGTCCATGATGCCTATGCATCCAATGCATAATGCGAATAAGCGAAGTCCCGGATACTTCTAATAAAAATGGTTAAAAAGCTAGGATTCTAAAGTTATAGAGTATAATTGTTGCATTTTTATAATAAAAACGTCATGAGAAATAACCAAGTTTTCAACGGTTATACCTGACGTTTTTTGTTCGTAAGGAAAAAGACATCTTTTCAAGCATGGTACGATATTGAAGAGAGTTTACTATGTTCTAGATTAATGAAGAAGAAAGGATGTTTATTGTAATGATAGATGTGATTGCGACGACATTGCATGATGCAAAGCTAGCTCAAGAGAATGGGGCAGATCGAATTAGTATTTGCACGAGTATTAATGAAGGTGGCATTACCCCAAGCTATGGGTTAATTAAACAAATAAAAAAAGCGATTACCCTTCCTGTATACGTAATGATTCGACCTCATAATCAGTCGTATCAATACAATGAAGACGATATTCAAACGATGGTTCATGATATCGAAGAAGCAAGGAAACTGGGAGTGGAAGGAGTAATCTTGGACTGTTTAACGTCAGAGAAAACCATTGATGAAGAGGCGTTAAAAGCTTTACTAAGTGCTTCTAAAGGAATGGATGTGACGTTTAACTTAGCTTTTGATGACTTACATAATCAAGAAGAAGGGCTTCGAAAATTATTGAATTATCCAGAAATAAAGCGGGTTATGACGTCTGGAGCTGATAAAAGTGCGTTAAACGGAATTCCACAAATCAAAAAAATGTTGCGTCAAATGAGAAACGAAAATCTTATATTTGTCGGAGCCAAGGGGTTAAAACCAGAAAATTTACAGGCTTTTCTATCGGTTACCAATCTAACAGAAGTATGCATTGGAGCAGGTATACGAGTTAATTGCCAATATACACAGCCAATAAATGAGAAAAGTGTGCAAAAAGCAAAAGAAATTATGAATAAAATGCAATAAGAGAAAAAGTGCTACGAAGTAAAGTAGCACTTTTTTTAGTAGAATCAGCATTAAAAACTGCCAGTTAACACAGATGAGTTTAGGAAAAAATGCATATTTTTAGAAAATTAGTTGACGTTGAAAATCATTATCATTTATCCTTATACATGTAATTAGTAATGAAAATCATTATCATTTAAAAAATAGGAGGATTATTCATGTCTATTTCAATAACAAATCAATCTACAAACGAAGCGTTACTTTCACAGCAAGAACTTCGAGAATCGAATGCAAGATCTTATCCAAGAAGAATTCCAATTGCTATTCAAAAAGCGGAGGGAGCCATCATCACAGATATGAACGGCAAAGAGTATATTGATTGTTTAGCAGGAGCGGGCACTTTAGCGCTTGGTCATAATCATGAAGTAGTCCATGAAGCGATTCAACAGGTACTAGCTGATCGTATTCCTTTACATACATTAGATTTAACTACGCCGGTTAAAGAAGCGTTCGTAGATGAGTTGTTTGCAAGTTTACCAGCTAATTTTGCCCAAAAAGCAAAAGTGCAGTTTTGTGGACCTACGGGTGGAGACGCCATTGAAGCAGCGTTAAAGCTTGTAAAGACGGCTACGGGGAACCGCACAATTTTATCGTTCCAAGGCGGCTACCATGGTTCTACTCACGGCACATTAAGTATTAGCGGAACAACAAGCCCTAAAGCGCGCATTCATGCTTTAGTTCCAGATACACATTTCTTACCTTATCCTTACGAATATCGTTGTCCTTTTGGAATCGGTGAAGGTGGTCATGAAGCAATTAGCACATACATTGAAAACTTATTAGACGATCCAGAAAGCGGTATTGTTAAACCAGCAGGAATTGTAGTTGAAGTTGTTCAAGGTGAAGGAGGTTCAGTACCTGCTCCTATCGCGTGGTTGAAAGAGCTTCGTCGTATCACAAAAGAGCGTCAAATTCCGTTAATTATTGATGAAGTGCAAACTGGAATTGGTCGAACGGGTAAAATGTTTGCTTTTCAGCATGCTGATATTGAGCCCGATGTTCTTGTGCTGTCAAAAGCAATCGGGGGTAGCTTACCACTATCTGTTGTTGTATACGATAAAGCGTTGGATCAGTGGGAACCAGGTGCTCATATTGGAACTTTTCGTGGTAATCAGCTCGCAATGGCAACGGGAAAAGCAACGCTTAGCTTTGTGAAAGAGCATGCTTTAGATGCACATGCGCATGATCTTGGAATATACATGCAAATGCAGTTAAAAGCCATCCAGTCCGATAGCTTTTCTATTGGAGATGTTCGTGGTCGAGGGTTAATGATTGGAGTGGAAATCATCGATTGGTCTAAGCCGGCAAATAAGATTGGAACCCATCCTGGAAATGGAGAGCTAGCGAAGGTGATTCAGCAAGAGTGCTTTAAGCGAGGGGTTATCCTAGAAGTTGGAGGCAGACATGGAGCAGTCATTCGCTTATTACCACCTTTAATTTTAAGTCAAGCTCAGGCTGATGATGTGCTAGAGCGCTTTAAAGAAGCGGTAAAAGCAGCAGAAGCTAAGTGGGTGACAAGGTAAGATGGAACAAGATTATCAACAATGGTTTCTATCTAAGGACAATCAAAGCGTAAGAACGTATAAGCAGTTAATGAATCAGTCTATAGAGATGATTTCGAACTATTATGAAACAATTGAAAAGCCTTATCATCATTGGGAGCTAGAAGATCGCTTTGAACACTTTAATGATGAAATGACATTCAAAGAAAATGGACGTGCGTTCGCAGAACTGAAAAAGTCAATAGAACAGCTTGTTTTAAGGCATTCTCTGCATATTTCTCATACTGGAGCAATGGCGCATTTGCATTGTCCACCAGCTATACCTGCTTTGGTCGCAGAAGTCTTTATCACAGCTCTCAACCAATCGATGGACTCTTGGGACCAAAGTCCAATTGCGACTTATATAGAAGACGCAGTTATTAAAGAGTGCGTTAAACAAATCGGCTATGAAGAAACCGCAAGTGGCGTATTTACAAGCGGTGGCACGCAGTCAAATTATATGGGGATGCTACTAGCTCGCAATGATTATTGTAAGCGAAAGCTTAAAGCAAATGTACAGGAAGAAGGTCTACCCCCTGAAGCAAATAAACTGCGAATCTTTTGTTCTGAAAAAGCGCACTTTACGGTTCAGCAATCCGCTGCGCAGCTTGGTTTAGGGATGAATGCAGTTATTCCAGTTAAAACAAATGAACGCTACGAGATGTGCATGGATGATTTATGTGCAAAGGTAGAGCTTTCTAAAGAAAGTGGAGAGCTTCCGATGGCTATTGTAGCCACAATTGGAACCACTGATTTTGGAAGTATTGATTCTCTTCATGATATTCATCAGCTGGCAGCAACTTATGATATGTGGATTCATGCCGATGCTGCGTATGGAGGCGGCCTGTTGTTTTCAAAAGCTAATAGACACCTAGTTCAAGAGTTAAAGCTTGCAGACTCTATTACGATTGATTTTCATAAATGGTTTTATCAGCCCATTAGCTGTGGTGCTTTCTTTGTGAAAGCTGAAACAGCTTTTCAGCATATTCAGCTTTATGCAGATTACTTAAATCCAGAAGAAGATGAGCATCTTCACCTTGTTAACCGCAGTATTCAAACAACTAAACGGTTTGATGCTCTCAAAGTTTGGCTAACGTTTCAAATGATGGGCACATCAGCCTTTGGTAAATTGATTGACCAAACTATTCAAAATGCGAGACAGCTAGCTGGATACTTACAAGAAAATTCAATGGTTAAAGTTATGAACGAACCGATGATGAACGCTGTTGTATTTAAGTATCAGTGTAAAAGGATAGCGAAAAGTGCGGAAAATCAAAAGTATATTGAAAATAAGATTAATACAATGATCCAGCAGCAGTTATATGAAAAAGGAACGTATATTATAGCGAAAACAAAAGTAAACCAAGAAGCATGTTTAAAAGTAACAATGTTGAATCCAATGATTGAGTTAGAGAACCTAAAACAACTTATAAAAGAAGTGATTCAGCTTGGAAACGAGTTGGAGCAGAAGGAGGAAGCATTACGTGAATGCGCAACAATCAGCTAATTTTATTACAATGCAAAATGTAGTGAACTGCTATGTCAGAGAAACAGGAAAGGGGAAATGGATAAAAGTAGGGGAAGGTGAAGAACTTATTTTAACCCTGGAAAAGCAGCCCGTCACGCTCTATTTCCCAGCTTATTATCGTTCTCTAACAGGGCGTCATTTATTAAACGAGCAAATGGCATACCAAGTAGAAGGTCATCAGCGCCAGGAGCTAGATTTGTTAACGCTATTAGCGCTGCTAATGAAAGAAGTAACGGAAGACTTGCTTCAAATAAACGAATTGATTGTTCGCGTGCTATTAAGCTACGAAAATATGAAGCAATTTATCGAAGTGAGACAAGCGGAACTTCAAGAGTGTTACGGGGCTGATAAAAGCTTTTTACAATCAGAACAAGCACTTTTAATTGGACATCAGCTTCATCCAACCCCAAAAAGCAGACAAGGCATTTTGCCTGAAGAAGAAACAATATTTGCTCCAGAGCTAAAGGGGAAGTTTCAACTACACTATTTTTACGCAGAAGCTTCATTGGTCAAAGAGGGGTCTGCGCTGGAACAAGCAAGGTTAGTTATTAAAAAGCAGTTGGTAGAAGATGAAGAAGTATCAGATGAATTCAAAACTAACTATTGCCAAGACGATGAGAATGTATTGATTCCAATGCATCCACTTCAAGCAAGATATTTACTTGGGAAATCAGAAGTTTGTGATTGGATTCAAAGCGGGAGACTTTCATATCTAGGTCCTCAAGGGCAAGCGTTTTATCCTACTTCTTCTGTACGAACTGTATATAACTCAAGCGCAGACGTCATGTATAAGTTTTCGATACCAGTAAAAATTACAAATTCACTTCGAGTCAACAAACGAAAAGAGCTGTACCGAGGTGTAGAGGTAACGGAACTTTTACGTGCTGGTTTAGAAGAAGAGCTACAAATTTATCATCCTGCTTTTCACATTATTAAAGATTTTGCATACGTAACGCTTGGTGAAGAAGAGATTGGCTTTGAGGTTGTGATTCGAGAAAACCCTTTTAAAGGCTCACAAGGTGATTCAACGACTCTTTTAGCGAGTTTGTGTCAAGATCATGTGTATCGTCATCATACACAGCTTCAAGAGATTGTTCATCGTTTAGCCAAAGCTGAAAATCGATCACTGGAAGCTGTTAGTCAAGATTGGTTTAAGCAGTATTTAGACATTTCATTAAAGCCAATGATGTGGCTGTATACAGAAAAAGGAATTGCGCTTGAAGCTCATCAACAAAACTCGATTATCAAATTGACAAAAGAAGGCTATCCACAAGCGTTTTATTATCGTGATAACCAAGGATATTATTTTATGCGCTCTAAACAAGAAAGCCTCAAAAAGCTTGTCAAAGACTTGAATCAGATGAGCGATACAGTTTGTGATGATGCGGTTGCTGAAGAAAGATTCCGTTATTATGTTATCTTTAATCATTTATTTGGCTTAATTAATGCTTTTGGTACAAGTGGACTAATTGAAGAAAGCAAGTTGATTGAACAGATGCGTACGGTCATTTCAGAATATGCAAAGAATGATCATACAAATCTAGTCAAGAGTATGCTTTCTCAAGAGAGTTTGCCTTGCAAAGCCAATTTATTAACGCGCGTTCATGATATGGATGAACTAGTTGGAAGTCTAGAAACACAATCTGTTTACGTAGACGTTACGAATCCGCTTGCGGTTCTAGAAGGTGTATATAAATGATGGTACTGGCTCAAAGTGACTACCCTATTACAGTATGGGATACCAACACAAAAAAAGAAATTACGTTTCGCTATGTAACGTATGAACAAGATTTTGACCGCTTGCATAGCTGGATGCATCAAGACCACGTCATTCCGTTTTGGAGTTTGGACAAGCCAAGAGCCGAGTATGCCTCTCATTTAAAACGTTTTTTAGCGAACAAACATCAGCAATTATTAATTGGTGAAATAGATGGGCAAGCGATGAGCTACTGGGAGTCGTATATCGTCTCCCAAGATCTAATCCGTCATTATTATGACTATGAGAAAGGAGATCAAGGCATTCATCTATTGATTGGCGAGCCAAATTATCTTGGCAAGGGGTTTATTTATCCATTAATGCTAACGCTCATGAAGAGAATGTTTGAAGTGACAGAAACCAAGCGTATTATGGCTGAACCGGATATTCGAAATGAAAAGATGATTTATGTTTTTGAAAAGTGTGGATTTCAACAGTTAAAGACGGTAGATCTTCCTGATAAAACAGCAATGCTTCTTTATTGTCAACAAGAAGTGTTTCAAAGTAGGTGGAACGCATGGATTCAAGGAGAATTTTAGAGGTTATTGGAGTGGGCATTGGGCCATTTAACCTTGGCCTAGCAGCTTTATTAGAAGAAACAGAATACTCGTATAAATGCTTTGATCAAAAGTCTCAGTTTAACTGGCATCCGGGTATGCTTTTAGAAGGAGCCACGCTACAAGTTCCGTTTATGGCGGACTTAGTGACAATGGTTAATCCGTCCAGCCCGTATAGCTTTTTACGTTATTTACACGAGCATGCGCGATTGTATCAGTTTTATTTCTTTGAAAAATTTCACATTCCACGAACTGAATATAATCACTATTGTCAATGGGTGGCTAGTCAGTTAAAAGGGCTACAATTCAACAGCAGGGTTCAGAAAATTGAAATAGAAGAAGAGCAGCTATATAAAGTAATAGTTGAGGAAGATGGTGAATCAACTGTTTACTACGCGAAAAATGTAGTAGTAGGGGTAGGTACAAATCCAACCGTTCCAGCTGATTTTAAAGATTTGCAAAATAATCGATTCTATCATTCGACTTGCTATAAGCAAAATCGTGATGAAACAGTTAAAGCTCGTCATATTACGGTCGTTGGTTCTGGGCAAAGTGCCGCTGAAGTTGTGTATGACTTGTTGCAACATCAAGAGGAAAACAACTATGAACTCCATTGGTATACAAGGTCTAAAGGGTTTTATCCAATGGAGTATTCAAAGCTCGGGTTAGAGCATTTTTCACCAGAATACACGCGTTATTTCTATCACTTAAATCAGGATAAAAAAAGAGATGTGTTAAAAAATCAAGCTCTCTTATATAAAGGAATTAGCTTTGATACGATTGCTGACATTTATGAACATTTGTATGAACGAACCGTTGGTGGAAAAGCTTCTCCTATTCATATGCAAGCACTAACGGAGGTTCAAAGTGTTAGTCGAGAAGAAACTGGCTATAAACTCACCCTTTATCAATATGAGCAAGATGAAGTGAAAGAGTTGAAAAGTGATGTTGTTATTATGGCTACAGGATATGCTAGCAGCTTTCCATCATGCTTAGAAAGTTTACAATCTCATCTACTAGTTGATGAAAGTGGGCAGTTGCAAATTGATGAGCAGTTCAAAGTCAGGACTCAACCCGTTGAAGCCAATTTGTTTATTCAAAATGGAGAACTTCATACACACGGCGTGGGAGCTCCAGATTTAGGGCTTGGTCCTTACCGGAATGCGATTATTATTAATCAAATTGCAGGAAAAGAAATTTATAAAGTTTATAGTAAGAATGTATTTCAACAGTTTGGTGTGTAAAGTAAAATGATTCGCTCGTGGATTATATTTACGTGCTTGTTTATGACGGTGGTGTCAGAAGTTCTTCTGTCACCTTTTCACCCCCAATTTTTCACAGATTTCTTTCAAGTTAATGGCTTACAGGCAACATCCTTATTTATTATTTGTTGTCGAATAGTCGTCATTATTATGACACCAATTTGGGGGTTGCTTTTAAAAAAGTGGAAGATTGAAAAAGTGAGCGTCTATGCTCTTGTTAGTATATCCATTTGTAAATGGATGTTGAGTGAAAGCAGCAGCTTTTCCATGTTTCTAGCTTTTTCACTTCTACTACTTGTATTTCAAAGTTGCCTAATTATCGATCTTTATCTGTTTAAGCAAAGCAATGCGGAGACGGTTTCTTATTATAGTTGGATGCTAACGGCACAAAATGTTGGCTTGCTTTTAGCGCCGCTACTTGCGCTAATACTTGTTCAAAATGGCAAGCTACATATACCTCTTATTGGTGGTGGAATGGTATTACTGGCAGCAGTTCTATCATTTATCATGGCTCAGCAGAGGTTAAAATTCTATAAACCGGTAAAGGAGAATAAAGGATGAAAATAACAGATACGAATTTAACGGTATTTACAAAAGAGCGCTGGAATAAAGCAAATAATCAATTGCTTGCTAAAATGTTAGAGGAGTTTATGTATGAAAATATTATTACTCCACACGAGGTGAAGGTAAACGAGGAAAGCTCGTTGTATGAATGGAAAGACCCTCGTGGAATTGTCTATCGGTTTGAAGCGAAAAAGCGCTTGTTTGATAGTTATGAAGTGTTAGTAGAAACAATTTATATAGAAGAAAATAATATGCTGATTAACTCTTCAAGAGCACTACAGCTATTAATTAGTCTGTCTGACCTTGATGAAATGTCGTTTTCAACAGCTGGACATTTAGCTAAAGAGTATATGCATACCCTTGTGGCTGATCTTCATTTACAAGAACGTCTCAGTGCTGATGAACTAGCAAATCTTGACTACGCAGAGCTTGAAGGTGAAATGACGGGACACCCTTGGATTACATATAACAAAGGACGAATTGGTTTTAACTATAATGACTATATGAAATTTGCTCCGGAACAAAAGCAAAAAATTCAGTTATCATGGATTGCTGTGTCGAAAACTGTGAGCTCTTTCCATTCACTCACATCACTTCAGTTCCAACAAGTAATGGAACAAGAGCTAGGTGAAAAAACAGTAGAAGTATTTGAAAATCAATTGCAGGAAAAAGGTTTACAACCAGCAGACTATTATTATCTACCTGTTCATGAATGGCAGTGGAAGAACATGATTATCCCTCTATATGCACACTATTTAGCGGAAAATCTCATTGTCCCAATGGGGGAAGGAGATGATTATTATCTTCCGCAGCAGTCAATTCGCACATTTGTTAATACAACAAATCGCAATAAATATCATGTAAAGCTACCAATGAGCATTTTAAATACGCTTGTATATCGAGGTCTTCCGAGTGAACGGACGGTTATTGCACCTCAGGTAACAAAGCATATAAAAGACATTCGCGACAATGATTCATTCTTGCGAGACATATGTAAAGTAGGCTTGTTAGGAGAAGTAGCCACTTTAAATGTAGACCATCCGACATTTGCAGCAATGAAAGATGCTCCTTATCAATATTTAGAAATGCTTGGCGTCGTGTGGAGAGAAAGTATTTATCAAGAGTTAGAAGAAGGAGAGCAAGCTATTACGCTAGCAGCACTCTTGCATGTGGACTCTAAGGGTAAAGCATTGGTATCGTCTTATATAGAACAGTCTGCCTTATCTGCTTCACAGTGGGTAGAAGCATTAATGAGCGCAACTCTTCCGCCGTTATTACATTACTTATATCAATATGGAACGGTGTTCTCACCTCATGGTCAAAATACAGTTCTTGTCTTAAAAGAAGGTAAGCCAGTCCGCATTATTATGAAAGATTTTGTTGATGACGTAAATATTAGTGATCAATCATTTAAAGAATTACAAAGTTTAACGCCCGAATTAAAAGCTGTATTGCGGAGCGAGAAACCAGATGGCTTAACACAATTTATCCTAACAGGTTTATTTATTTGTCACTTTCGTTATTTAGCGAAAGTGCTTGAAAATAAAGAAGGAATAAGTGAATATCAATTCTGGAATAGTGTTAGAAGTGAAATACTTGAATATCAAAAGCAATTTCCAAAGCTTCAAGAGCGCTTTGAACTGTTTGATTTGCTTCGTCCATCTGTGACTAAGCTCGCATTAAACCGAAATCGTATGTTTGATTACGGGTACAATGACGGTGAAGATCGACCACATGCGAGTGAACATGGGGAAGTAAGGAATGCGCTTCATGAAGTTGCAGTTATAAAACAAGTCTAAATATAAAGAGGCAGAAACATAAGTGTTTTAGCTAACGAGATATCCGAATTATTAGAAGTTAACGACTTTTGATAGTTTGGGTATCTTTTTGTTCATTCCAAAAACAAGTTGAAAAAACCTAGTGGAATGAAGCGTAGGACACGTAACTCCTCCCCGAGGAAAGCGAGTGTCTGCAGCGATAGGAAACAAACTGGTTATTGTAGCCTAATACTTTAAAAAAGGCATAATTCGTCTTGGAAAAGCCATCATTTCGTTATATCCCAACCTGTTTTTATGTTTTAAATGCAAGGCATCAGGTAAAAGAGTAATGTGTAATTCGTCTGCAGAAGCATGGTTTAAATCATTTTAGGAAAACCTCATAAATAAAGAACGCAGAGAGAAAAGGTTGGTGTTAAGTAACGTGACAATATATATGATAGGTGTTGATATTGGAACAACAACAACAAAGTCGGTTTTGTTTACTGCTGATGGAAAAGTGAAGGAGTCACATCATGTTGGGTATCCTCTTCATACGCCGGATGCCCTAACAGCTGAACAGAAGCCAGATGAGATTTTTGCAGCTGTCCTATCAACAATTAAGAAAGTAGTGGCAAAGGGAAAGGTAAATAAAGAAGATTTAAAAGTTGTATCTTTTAGCAGCGCGATGCATAGCCTTATTGCTGTTGATGAAAGTGGTGAGCCACTTACAAATTGTATAACATGGGCTGATAAGCGAGCGGCTACATATGCAGATAAGCTTTGTAATCAACGAATGGAACTATACAAGCGAACGGGTATGCCTCTTCATCCTATGTCACCTCTTGTTAAGATTAAATGGTTAAAGCATGAGCACCCAGAAATCTTTGAAAAAACAGCTAAATTTATTTCAATTAAAGAATATATATTCCATAAATTATTTGATGAGTATATAGTGGATTACTCCATTGCTTCTGCAACAGGCATGCTTAATTTAGAAACAAAACAATGGGATGAAGTTGCGTTAACAAATGCAGAAATCTCTCCTTTGCAACTATCCACGATTGTGCCAGCAACTCATGTGAGCAAAGGCATTAAAAGCGAACTTGCTCACACGCTTAAAATTAATGAAGACACGCCTTTTGTAATAGGGGCAAGCGATGGCGTATTGTCTAACTTGGGCTTAGATGCTATCGACCAAGGTGAAATTGCCATTACAATTGGCACGAGTGGAGCAGTTCGAGCGGTTACAAAAGAGCCTGTTCTAGATAAAGAGGGCCGAACATTTTGTTATGCATTTACCGACGATCTCTGGGTTGTAGGCGGCCCTATTAATAACGGTGGGATGATTTTACGATGGGCAAAAGATGAATTGGCCAAAAGCGAAGCTGCAGTTGCCGAACGCTTAGATGTTAACGTATATGATTTACTTACGAAAATGGCTGATACGATTCCCCCTGGAGCTGGAGGACTCATTTTTCATCCTTATTTATCAGGAGAGCGGGCTCCTTTATGGGATGCAGACGCGAGGGGTTCATTCACCGGACTGTCTCTTCATCATGGTAAGGAGCACATGATTCGCGCGGTTTTGGAAGGGATTATGTACAACTTATACACGGTGTTAGAGCCTCTTGAAGAATTAATTGGGCCTGCTCGTGAAATTAAAGCTTCAGGTGGATTTGCTCGCTCTGAAGTATGGAAGCAAATGATGGCTGACATTTTTAATGCAGAAGTAAGAATTCCAGAAAGTTTTGAAAGCTCTTGTCTTGGCGCAGCCGTACTAGGCCTTTATGCAATTGATGAAGTTGAATCGGTAAACGTTGTAGAGAAGATGGTTGGGAAAACTACACACCTAAAGCCAATTCCTGAAAATGTGGAAGTATATAAAAAAATTCTGCCCGTCTATCGAGATATTATGAATAGTATGAAGCCTCATTACGCGAAGCTAGCAGAGCTTCAGCATGGAGAAGAATCGAATCCTTACTCTAAAAATAAGAATGACGCTTGATAATCGGTAGACTTTCATTATAATGATAGAATAGTCTGTACATTCAAAGAGAGAGGGAACTTTATGAAATCGCACATTGAGCAACATGTAACATCATACAAAGAAAAGTATAAAAACAGAGGTCGGTTGTTAATCAGCTGTTCAGATCAGCCTGGAATTGTGTCAGCTGTATCTACGTTTTTATTTGAACAAGGAGCAAATATCGTAGAGTCTAGTCAGCATTCAACCAATCCAGAAGGTGGAACATTTTTTATTCGTTTTGAATTTGAATGCGACCGCTTGGATGAAAAAGGATCAGCAATGGAAGAAGCTTTCCAATCAATTGCAGAATCATTTTCAATGGAAGCGAAATTCACGTACGCACATCGTTTAAAACGAACGGCGGTCTTTGTATCAAAAGAGCTACATTGTTTATTAGAACTCCTATGGGCATGGGAAAGCGGTGATTTAATGAGCGATATTGCTGTAGTCGTTAGTAATCACGAAGATGCGCGTGAAGTCGTTGAATCTTTTGGTATTCCGTTCTATCATATTCCTGCAACAAAAGAAATTCGTGCTGAAGCGGAAGCACAGCAGCTACAATTATTGAAGGACTACAACATAGATTTAATTATCTTAGCACGTTATATGCAGATTTTAACGCCGACATTTGTAGCAGAGAATCCATATCGTATCATTAATATTCATCATTCGTTCTTACCTGCTTTTATTGGTGCAAAGCCATACGAGCGAGCATACAAGCGTGGTGTTAAGTTAATTGGTGCTACCTCACACTACGTAACGGATGATCTAGACGAAGGACCCATTATTGAACAAGATATCGAACGAGTAAATCACCGAGATGATGCGGAAGAGCTGAAGAAAAAAGGACGCTTAATTGAGCGTACTGTCTTAGCAAGAGCAGTAAAGTGGCATTTAGAAGATCGAATTTTAGTTTACGGTAATCGAACAATTGTATTTAATTGATGAAAAGAGGCTGGGTCATAAGAATTTCAGCCAATGATCTATCCGAGCTATTTAAAGTTACCTACTTTTTATAGTTCGGATTTTTTTGTTGGTTCGGAAAACAATTTTGAAAACAGAGTGGAGTGGAGCGTAGGACATTTGAATCCTGCGGGAAAGCGAGTGTCTGTGGCGCAACCGAACGAATGTGTTCTTACAACAACCTACATCGTTTAGAAACAGGATGATTCGTCTCCCAGAAGGAATCAGTTCGTTATGTCCCAGCTTTTTTCTATGAGAAACCCTGCACTTTCTCATAGACATGAGAAAAAATCGCCTATACAATAGAGAAAGACTTTTGAAAAAGGAAGTGTCGGAAGTGAAACAATATCTCGACTTATGTGAACATGTATTAAAACATGGAACGAAAAAAGAAGATCGGACAGGAACAGGAACAATTAGTACATTTGGCTATCAAATGCGATTTAACCTCCAAGAAGGTTTTCCTGCTTTAACCACAAAAAAACTTCATTTAAAATCAATTATTCATGAATTATTATGGTTTTTAAGCGGTGATACAAACATCAAATATTTACAAGATAACGGTGTACGTATTTGGAACGAATGGGCTGATGAAAACGGAGAATTAGGTCCTGTCTATGGTCACCAATGGCGCTCTTGGCCAACACCAGAAGGAAGTACGATTGATCAAATCACAAATGTCATTCATCAAATTAAAAATAATCCGGATTCAAGAAGGTTGATGATAAGCGCGTGGAACGTTGCGGATGTTGATAACATGGCGCTGCCGCCATGCCATTGCTTATTCCAATTTTACGTAGCAGACGGTAAATTATCTTGTCAGCTATATCAACGATCAGCCGATATTTTTTTAGGCGTACCTTTTAATATTGCATCCTATGCGCTTCTGACAATGATGGTTGCGCAAGTGTGTGATTTAGAACCAGGTGATTTTGTTCATACGTTTGGTGATGCTCATATTTATACAAACCATCTTGAACAAGTAAATCTTCAGCTAACGCGTGAACCTCGCTCGCTACCAAAAATGAAGATTAATCCAGATGTCAAATCGATCTTTGACTTTAAATTTGAAGATTTCGAGCTTGTTGAGTATGATCCGCATCCTCACATTAAAGGGGCCGTTAGCGTATGATTTCGTTAATTGTAGCAATGGACAACAACTGCTTGATTGGAAAAGAAAACGATTTACCTTGGCGTTTGCCAGCTGATTTACAGTATTTCAAACAAACCACAACGGGTCACACAATTGTAATGGGGCGAAAAACGTTTGAATCAATTGGTAAACCTCTTCCAAATCGAAACAACGTTATTTTAACAGGAAATAAAGACTATCACCATGAAGGTGTAAAAGTTATTCACTCTGTTGATGAACTAGTATCGCTTGAAGGAGAAAGTGAGCTGTTTGTGATTGGTGGCGCAACAGTGTATGAGCAAACTATGCATGTGGCGACTCGTTTATACGTTACGCATATCGACGAGGTGTTTGAAGGAGATACATACTTTCCTGAAATTGATTCATCTGTTTGGAGAGAAGTATCAAGAAAGCAAGGTGTTAAGGATGAAAAAAACCCTTATGCCTACTACTTTACAGTGTACGAACGTGCATAATGAAATAACTACCCATAGCAAGTGAGTATGTTTATTGATTGGGTCAATCGCAGAGCATCGGTTCAAGCTTTAAAAGATAGTGTTTGTCTACTTAAAGAGGGACATTCAATGGTCATTTTTCCAGAGGGAACACGGAGTAAAGGCAAAGGAATTGGTGAGTTTAAAAAAGGAAGTATAAGAATTGCATTAGATGCTAAGGTGCCAATTGTACCTGTTGCTATTCAAGGAATATCGAACATTATGGAACAATGTAAAGTTGGATTTCAAAAAGCAGATGTAACCATACGGATTTTACCCCAAGTTACAACGGATTTAGATGCAGGAAGTGATCCAAACGTGATTCATCATCAAGTTCGTGAGCGAATTATTCAAGCTTAAAATAATCATCATCAAGTTCAATCAAAAAGAGGCTGGGACATAAGTAATTCAGCCAATGATAAACCTGAACGATTGAGAGTTTCTCACTTTTAATCGTTCAGGTTTTTTGTTGATTGTGAAAACAATGTTGGAAACAGGGTGGAATGGAGCGTAGGACACTCGACTCCTGCGGGAAACAGAGGGAAAACTGAGATCCCACAGCGCAGCGAGGAAGCTCAGGTTCCTCCCCGCGGAAAGCGAGTGGCCGTAGCGCAATGGAACGAACGTGTTGAGACAAACCAAAAAGATTGGAACAGCTAGTGTTCGTCTCTTAGAAGCAATCATTTTGTTATGTCCCAAACTCTTTTTTTGTTCAATAAATTCCTGTAAATGATGAACTAACTGTCTGAATTCTTCTGGGTTTACAAATTGTTGTTCATTCCAATGTTGTTGGACCCACTGTGTAAGCTCAGAAGCTGAGTTAAATATTTCTCCACTTGTATCCGCATTCCTCAGCATGTATCGTCCGTTATCATCATCAATAGTTACTTCACAAGGAATGGCACTATCAATGCTTTGTAACGTATACTCCATGTTAATCACCAGCTTTCTATCTTTCTTTTTTACTGTTTACTATACTGGTGAAAAGATGCTAATTAAAAAAAATCAAAAGATTAACTAAAAATAATGATTTTTCTAAATTTTATGTGATATAATGTACAAATTAAAAAAAGGTAGGAAGAGGAAGGAAGTTGGTTATGAAACAACAAGTAGATAATCGAACAAAACATGTACAGTTAGAGGACATCATGATTGCGAATCAAATGATTAAAGATGTTGTTGTACATACACCACTACAGCGCAACGAGGTGCTTTCTGAGCGTTATGAATGTAATGTGTACTTGAAGCGTGAAGATCTGCAAGTCGTTCGTTCATTTAAAATTCGAGGAGCGTATAATCGAATTAAGCAATTGACAAAGCAGGAATTAGAGCATGGAATTGCGTGTGCAAGCGCCGGTAATCACGCACAGGGAGTGGCTTACGCTTGTCGCCACTTGAACATTGATGGGAAAATTTTCATGCCTAGCACTACTCCTCGACAGAAGGTCAACCAAGTTAAATTTTTAGGGAGAGACAATGTAAAGATTGTTTTAACAGGTGATACGTTCGATGATTCGTATGAAACAGCTATTCAGTGCAGTGAAGAAGAAAAAAGAACGTTTATTCACCCTTTTAACGACGTTGATGTAATTGCGGGACAAGGAACGGTTGCTGTTGAAATGTTTAACGATTGTGAAGACGAAATTGACTATGTGTTTGGAAGTATTGGGGGAGGCGGTCTAATTTCAGGTGTAGGGACTTATGTGAAAAGCATTTCTCCTAAAACAGCAGTCATTGGCGTAGAGCCAGCCGGCGCAGCTGGAATGCAAACGTCTTTTGATAGAGGAGAAGTCGTAACCCTTGAGGCCATTGACCCGTTTGTAGATGGAGCAGCCGTAAAGACCGTTGGTAGCGTATCCTACGAAATCAGCCGAGAAGTGGTTGATGATATCGTTATTGTTCCTGAAGGGAAAGTCTGTACAACCATTTTATCTCTGTATAATGAAAATGCGATTATTGCAGAGCCAGCCGGTGCGCTTTCTATTGCCGCTTTAGACTCTTATCGCGAACAAATTAAAGGTAAAACAGTGGTGTGCGTTATCAGTGGAGGGAATAATGATATTGGTCGCATGCAAGAAATCAAAGAACGTTCCATGATGTATGAAGGTTTGCAGCATTATTTTATTGTGAACTTCCCTCAGAGAGCAGGAGCACTACGAGAATTTTTAGACGAAGTGCTTGGACCAAATGATGACATTTCACGCTTTGAATATACGAAAAAAAATAACAAAGATAGCGGCCCAGCATTGGTTGGCATCGAATTAAAACATAAAGAAGATTATTATCCATTAATTAGTCGAATGGATAAAAAAGGATTTCCTTATACGGAAATTAATAAAGAAAGCAGCTTGTTCCATTTATTCATTTAAGATTGATGCAATAACCTGTAATAAAATAACAGCATTACAAAGGAATGTCTCATTGTACGTCGAATAAGATGTCTAAGATGTCTAAGATGTCTATGAGACATTTTTTCTAAAAATAAAGTAAAAATGAAAAGACAAGTAATTAGTTTACCATGTATAATAAAAGAAACGGGTAAAAAGAGGGTTGATCGCCTTGCTATTGAAAAGCCTTGAATTTAAACATGAGAATGGTCAAAAAGTAAAAATTATTGATATTCCAGTATTGGAGGAAGATAGCACATTTCGGTTTATGATCTCTGTAAAGTTAAATACCTTAATAACAGACATTATGAAGAAATCAATGCCGAAAAAAACCTACTCGTTTCAAGAATATTTAAAACGCGTGTTGAAATGGAAAGATTATGAACAGCTATTTAAGTCTGACGCATTAAAACATAATGCTTAAAGAGAAAAAGTTGACTATTCTGAATTTTTCAGCGTAGTCAACTTTTTTATGTTTTACGTGAAATAGTTGTATTATACTAGCTTGATAATAAGTACTTTAGAATATTACTGTAATCAAGTTTAGAACAATGCTATAATGAGCGCAAAGGATTTTGTAGGGGTGAACTCATGACGAAAATTAAAGTGGTAACGGATTCAACGATAGATTTAACCGTAGAGCAAGCAGCTCAATATGGTATTGAGATTGTCCCGTTATCGATTAATATTGATAATGAAACATATTTAGATCGAGTTGAAATAACGCCAAGTGATTTTATTGAAAAGATGAAAAGGTCTGATGTATTACCAAAGAGCTCCCAGCCAGCGGTTGGAGCCTTTGTTGAAGTATACGAGCGCCTAGTGAATGAAGGGTACGATGTTTTATCAATTCATATGACAGGTGGTATGAGTGGTACAGTACGTTCTGCAGAAAGTGCTGCTAAGATGGTAGATGGGAATATTACCGTAGTGGATTCTATGTATATCTCAAAAGCTCTCTCCTTTCAGGTGTTTGAAGCTCTTGATATGATTCAACAAGGGTGTGAAATGAATGAAATTGTCCAACGTTTGGATGAAATTCGCCGTAATACGACGCTGTTTGTTGTAGTTGATACGTTAGAAAACTTAATAAAAGGTGGACGAATTGGTCGAGGTAAAGCGCTAATTGGTTCTCTACTAAATATTAAGCCTATTGCTTCACTTGCTGATGGTGTGTATACGCCTGTTGCAAAAGTTAGAAGTCATTCTCAAATCGTGAAATTTTTGACAAAGCAAATCATGGAGGAAACGGCAGGTAAGCAAATTAAAGGAATCGGATTGGTTCATGCGGAAGGATTTGAACTAGCTCAAAAGCTAAGAGAATCGATAATTGCTGCCTGTGGCTATGAAGATTTTACAATTGAAGAAACAACACCTGTTATTTCTACTCATACAGGAGTTGGTGCGATTGGATTTATGTACTTTGCTGAATAAACTGAAAGTGATCTGTCTGGTGAGCAGGTCACTTTTTTGTTGGAAAAATCATATAGACTTCAACGTTAATAGTGGTGAAAAGATGTTATAATAGTGAGAAAGTAACCATCGTATGTTTAGCAAAAATTTCTATATGGAGTGCAAACATGAGAAATTATATTCGAAACTTAAGCGTGTTTAACAAAACTGTTTTGTTCTCCATGTTAATTGTTATTATTGTTGGAGTTGGGACAGCTTCGGTTAGCTACTATCTCCAAAACGTAACGACCAAGCAGCTACTCACTCAGAATGCACTAACGACAACAAAGCTTTGGAAAGAGACGTTATCTCCTAATGAGGTTACGCAATTTGTTAAGGCAGAAGATTTACCTAGCTCTTTAGCTCGAACAGGGATAGAGAAACAGTTTGAGCGTATTTATAAAGCAAGTCCAGAATATTTACAAGGTCATCTATTTACAGTAGAACCTTATGAAAATCATGGATTTAAAATAGTTGTTACTGCTAATCAAAAGGTGCGTCAACAGCTTACACCTTCCATGATCTATTATGGCGAAAAAGAGTTTTATACCCATTTTATGAAAGCGAAAACAGAAAAAACGGAAGCGGTAACAGATACATATACGGATCAGTTTGGCACGTGGATTACTGCCTTTTCTCCCATTTTAAATGAAAAAGGCGAAGTCATTGCTATGCTTGTAATTGATGTTGATGCTAGCGTAATGACAACCTATCAGCAGCGCTTGTTTTCGTTACTATTTATTGCTCTTGTTTTTCTATTTACGATTATTATTTTTATTCAAGATCGGGGTCTACGCGTGGTTATGGCTCCTCTTAAAGAACTAGTAGAAGGTATTAAATCGGTTAGTCATGGTAACTTTCAAGTTAAATTGCAGCAGAAAGATGCTTCAGAAATCGGTCAAATCAGCCAGCAGTTTAATGTAATGACCCAAAGGTTACAGCATTTGTTTCAGCAGGTTGCTGCTACAAAAGAGCAGTTAGCAGTAAAACAACCGAGTTTGGAGTCTAGTGGAGACTTGGAAAAAGCTTTGGATGAGCTTGAAATTATTATGGAACGAACGAAACTTCAAAAGGAGCTTCAGCGTGCAGAAAAGATGAATGCAATTGGTCAGCTAGCTGCATCTGTCGCACATGAAATTCGAAACCCGATGACCGTGGTAAAAGGTTTTTTACAGCTGTTTCAAGATAACCAAAAGCTAACAAAAGCAGAGATAGGTTATATTCATTTAATGATTAGCGAAATGGATCGAGCCGAGGTTATTATTAATGATTATTTATCCTTAGCACGTCCAGGGGTAAAAGAAGTAGATATCATTGACTGCATCCTAAGCGTAACAAGTTTAGTAGATTTATTATCTTCATATGCACTGTTAACAAGCAATATTGAAATTGAAATTCAAACGAATCAGTTAGCATACGTTCGAGGCAATAAGAATGAATTTAACCAAGTGCTTCTCAACATTATGAAAAATGGTATTGAAGCTATGCAAGATGGTGGAAAGCTTTCTGTGTCTATTAATGTAAAAGATAATCAAGTTCATATTGCAATTAAAGATACTGGTGAAGGAATGACCCAACAAGAGTTAGATAGACTAGGAACAGCTTTTTACTCATTAAAAGAAAAAGGGACAGGGATTGGGTTAATGGTATCATACCAAATTGTAGAAGAAATGAGAGGCAAGATTACTGTTGAAAGTGAGAAAGGAAAAGGATCTACGTTTATTGTTTCAATACCAGCATATAAAACGTAAACCATTGTATCGGAGGAGAAAATATTGAAAAACAACAATCAAAAGCTTATGCTGCTGTATTTGGTTTTAGTTATCGTTTTAGCAGCTTGTGGCTCACAAATTAAAGACCCTTTAAACTGGAAGCTCAATTCTTTTATTTATACAAATCAGGAGAATAAAGAAGTTAGCCTAGATGATCTTAAGGGGAAGGTCTGGGTCTCTAACTTTATTTTTACCAACTGTGAAACGGTTTGTCCACCAATGACTGCTCATATGGCTAAGCTTCAGAAAATGGTGAAAGAAGAGGGACTCGATGCCAACTTTATTTCTTTTAGCGTAGATCCTGAAAACGATTCACCCGATAAACTGAAGGAGTTTGCCGCAAAATTTAATGCGGACCTTTCGAATTGGCACTTTCTAACGGGTTATACACAACAAGAAATCGAAAAATTTGCGTTGGACCAATTTAAAGCTGTTGTTAAAAAGCCAGAAAATGATCCGCAAGTTATCCATGCTACAACTTTTTATTTAATCGACAAAGAAGGTACCGTTATGAAGTCTTATAGTGGTGTGGGAGATACTCCGTATGACGAAATTATTAAAGATATGAAAACGTTAAGTAAGTAAAAAGAAGGTATCTATGAGTTAAAAGTTGTATTTTAATTCATGGTTACCTTTTTTTAGAATAAACATTCTTATCCATTTTTCTACATATACTATAAGCATGGGAAAGACCTTCCTTGACAATGTATGTTACTATATAAAGATATATAAATGCGCTATAGTAAATCTAGTCAAGTAAGGCGACAACTAGAATACAGCATAGTAAGTAGGTGTTGTGATGAAAAAATGGAGAAAAATAATCGTGGCAAGCGTGTGCTCTGTCACTTTAGCTAGCTGTTCTCAGCCTACCGTTCTTGTCAATCAAGAAGACGTTGTAGATCAAAAAGAAGTGCAGCTTACAGAAAAGGAACAAATACCAAAGGGCTTTTTCCCTGTAGAATTAGAAGCTGTTGCGATAGGTGATTCGTTAACGGAAGGTATAGGAGATGAATCCAAAAAAGGTGGATACGTACCTTTTATTGAACAGTATATTGCCAAGCAAAACGAAGTGGAAAATGTAACAATTTCTAACCTGGGTAAAAAAGGAAACCGTACGGACCAGCTGTTGGCAAGATTAAAGGATCCATCAATTGCGAGCAAAGTTTCAAGAGCAGATATGATTTATGTTACAATTGGCGGTAACGACGTAATGAAAGTTGTGAGAGACTATTTTTACGATATTTCAATTAAAACATTTGAAACAGAAAAATCAAAATATGAAAAACGTTTAAATGAGGTTTTTCAACGAATTCGAAAGCTAAATCCAAATGCACATATTTACTTAATAGGATTTTATAATCCATTTTTTAAAACGCTAAGCGATATGAAAGAGATTAATGTTGTAATTGATGAATGGAACCAAGCAAGTCAACAAGTAGCAATGAATTATGAAAACGTAACATATGTTAAAATTGATGATGTCTTTTACGATTCTTCTGACAATCTTTTAGGAAAAGATGAGTTTCATCCTAATAAAAAAGGGTATGAATTAATGGCGGAACGTATTAGCGATGCAATGGAAGAAGAAGATCCTTTATTGGGACAAAACAAAGAGAAAGCACGGGAAGAAGAACTGAACGGAAACGAGTAAGGAGCTTATGAAATGAAGAAGTGGAAATGGTTATTTATTGGATTATTAAGCGTTAACCTTCTCTTAGCGGTTATAATCATTGGTCTTATTTTTCAACCGGCTGATGAAGTAACACCGCTGAAGTCTGGTGAAATAGAGGGAGATGCTGAACTAACGATTTTAGCTAAAAAAGAAGATTTAAATATACTTATTGATAAATACTTAAAAAGAGAGCTTAATAATCAGCCTCTTAATTACGATATCACGCTAACAGATGTTGTGCAGCTAGACGGAACCATCGAGGTTTTTGGGGACGATATTGATATTCGAATGACCTTTACTCCTGAAGTGCAAGATAATGGAGATATTGTTCTTGAACAAGAAACACTATCGATTGGAAAAATCCAGCTCCCGGTAAAAACAGTACTTCGCTATGTTAATAATAATTTTAACCTTCCTGAATGGGTGACAATTGATCCGAAGAGCGAGTCTGTATATGTGGCTCTTCAAGAGATGGAGCTTCAAACAGATTTTAATGTGAAAGTTGAGAAGTTTGACTTAGAAAATGATGATATACGAGTCAAGTTAATTTCAAAGAAAGAATAGCAAAAAAGCTCTCAGTAATAGTTTATTACTGAGAGCTTTTTTGTGTTAGCGATCTTGTGAAATTAAGGCTTCTAATGCAGGATTTCCTTGTGCGTAGCCGACAGCATAAACGGTATAAGCTCGGTTTGGACGCAGGCTGAGAGGTGGGATAGATAAAACAACATCATCTGTTCCTGCTATGCGTACATCAAGCTGTACAAACATTGGAGATAATCCTAGATATTTAGTAATTTCTTTAAACGTAACGTCAGAAAAGATCACGTCTCCACCCCGAGCAGCAATATCAACTGCTGGTGCATCAGGAGACAAATGAATAAACCTCATTTTTGTTTCGCCATCTGGAACTTTACTATCATCATAAATAAAAAGTAATTCTAGCTGATTTAAATTATTTACGGCAGCAACCGTATATTTTTGGTTCCCTTCAAACGTAAACGACTTTGTGAGTAAAGGTTTTTCGGTTTGGCCAGCAGGATAAATTGAGATTGTGTAGCGACCCGGGTCCCCTAACGGTAAATAATCAGTTTCTTGTTTGTAAGTGAGATTCCTAATGATACGTCGGCCATTTAAATAAATATCGACGGACGGTGCATCGGGAGAAGCGTGGAAAATTCTAGCCATTGGTTTAGCTATTCGTGACCCTTGTGCATTTTTACCTGCTAAAATTGCTTGCTGCACATAATATAAATGCTTTTCGTAATAAGCAATGTGACGGGAAGGATCGCTATATTTATAGTAGTTTGATAAAAAATCATATTTCATTGCTTTTTTAATGTATTGGTCAAATGAATAATTAGCCATGCGTTCAGCTCCTCTGTTATACGGAGTAGGAAAAAGATGTCTATACGTAACCAAACATATGCTAAAACTCATAAATTATGCTGTGAAACAATTGACCAACTTTCATCTTGCTTTTAATTGAATAGAATGAAGCATAACCGTTAATGAATAATGGTTATAGGCAAAAGAGGTGAAGAGGATGAAGTTGTTTTATGAGAAGATGCTCAAAATCATGCTCATTGGATTTGGGTTCATTCTTCTATTACTGCATTTCATTGTCTTATCATTTTAGTTACTAATTTACGAAAAGGGGTGACTGCATTATGAAAGGAAGCGTGTGGTTCACCGTCTTTCGGTATGTACTTGTGTGTTATGCTGTTGTTTTCACCCTCATTGTCGCGAGTTTACTGCCGGCTCTCTTTGGATTTACTGTAACCTTACAGCAAGAAAATGGACCAGGAATTCCTAGTGGATCAGTGGTTGTGTTTCAGTCATCACAAGATATAGATACCGAAGGAGTTGTACTAGTTAATCAACAAGATTCATTAATAGTAATGAAAGCGAATAACCACTTGCCCGATGAAAGCATAATGGGAGTGTATTCTTATCATCTTCCATATGTAGGCTTCCTACTTACAATCATGAAGCAGCACTGGGCCGTTTTTTTATTTGTAACACTTTTTTGTTTTATTCTTCTTGGAACAAAGAGCTTACAGACGAAAAAAGGAGAGTGAAAATGGGTATTCGCACATACACATCGCATTTTCAAAACATAAAGTAACAATGTGCTAAACGAATATCACGAATGAGGAGAGATTGCTATGTATAATTATGGTTGTTATGATCAATGTCAATATCCGGTTGGGGGGTATCACCACCACTGTGGGTTAGGAAATTCATTTGCATTAATTCTTGTGCTGTTTATTTTATTGGTTATTATTGGATGCAGCTGCATCTGCTAGTTTATTTAAAGAGCTCTTTTCATACTTCGGGGTGAAAAGAGCTCTGTTTATGTAGAGAGTAAGACAATATTTTTGTTTGAAAAAATAAAAATATTTTGCCAAATGTTCTTTTTCCATATTATACTATAATTACTATCCTAATAACTGAAGGTGAATATATGGACCAAGAAAGGCTATATGAACAGCTATTTTTAATGTCGTTAACACCCATGCTTATCATGGATCTTAATGGAGAAGTTCAAGCTTTAAATGATGCTTGTGCACATCTATTTAAGAAGGAGAAAAAGCAACTTCTTTCTTCCAATGTTTTTCAGCATAGTAGTCAGTTTTTAATTAAAAAAGCTGATATTGCTCCTCTCCATAGTCATGAAGAAGAAGTGGTTGTGTTAAACAAGCAAATAAACCAACAAGTACCCGTACATATTCATATTCAGAGAATGAAAGAGCAGCCGCATCTTCTTGTTGTGCAGTGGAAAGAATTTTCTTCTAGTTTTGAAAAACAAGAGGAAGTTATTCGGAAAATGAAGCAGTACAAACAGTTTGTAAAGCAGAGTCAAGATGCTTTTATTGTCACCCAAGAAGGAAAGATTCAGTACATTAACCCCGCTGGTGTGGGCATGCTTGGAGGAACTAAAAAAGAGGACTATCTAGGACGATATTGGCTTCATTTTATTCATCCAGAACATCTAGAAATCGTTAAAAAACGAATGAATCAGCTGATGAAAGGAATGTCTATTCATCCTCGTGCAGAAGTGAAGTTATTGACTAAGCGTGGAGTTGTGAGTATTGAATCTTCCGCAACGAAAATTAAATTTAAAGGCGAGGATGCTATTCAGTATATTATTCGTGATGTAACGGATCGGAAGAAGTATGATGAAATGGCAAGTAAATCTGAAAAACTCATGATGGTGAGCAAGCTAGCAGCGGGCGTAGCGCATGAAATAAGAAATCCATTGACTGCAGTTAAAGGGTTTGTGCAGCTATTAAATGCATCTCAGCAATATAATAAATCTTATCATGATATTATGCTAGAAGAGCTGAATCGCGTTGAATCAATTATCCAAGAATTTTTAACGTTAGCAAAACCTAAAAGTGAGCATCCTTTTAAGAAAAAGAGCCTTCACCAAATTTTAAGTCATGTAACGTTATTGCTTACTACTCATGCAAACTATAAGAATAGTGAAATCAAAAGCTTTCTCGAAGGGGATATTGAAATTCTCTGTGAAGAAAATGCATTAAAGCAAGTATTCATAAATCTTATTCAAAATTCATTGGAATCGATGGATAAAGGCGTGGTAACGGTTAGAACAGAAAAACGAAATGGATATGGCGTAGTAACAATTGAAGATCAGGGTTGCGGAATAGACGAACAATCATTAGCTCGTTTAGGAGAACCGTTCTTTTCTACAAAGCAAACGGGAACGGGTTTAGGGCTAATGGTTAGCTATCAAATTATTGAACAACATCAGGGGCATATTTCATTTACAAGTCAAATAGGAGTGGGCACAAAAGTTGAAATTGCAATTCCGCATGTAAAAGAGCCAGTGAATGTATAGTAGCAGTACTATTTATTCGCTGTTTTTTTTATTTGCGCTTAAAAGGCGAATGTTATATTTTTAATTTTTTGTAATGTTCGTGTTTATTGTTGACGTAAGCGTTTTTGTCTGATATAGTATCAAATGGCTAGAAGATAACCGAATAATAAATAAAAAACGGTTGATGAAAAATAAAAAGGTTAACGGGGGAATGTATCGATGAATCAAAACTATGATGTAATTGTTGTAGGAGCAGGCCCAGCTGGAATTTTTACTTGTTATGAATTAACGCTAAAACTACCTGAAGCAAAAGTGTTGTTAATTGATAAAGGACACGATATTTACCGAAGAAATTGTCCGATTCTTCAGAAAAAAATTGTGAAATGTCCGCCGGCGAATAATAAAAAAGATTTTGCAGGCTGTTTGCCCGCTTGTTCAATTACCAATGGATTTGGTGGAGCAGGCGCATATTCAGATGGGAAATTCAATATTACAAGTGAATTTGGGGGATGGATGACGGATTATCTCCCTGAATCACAGGTGGTAGATTTAATTAAATACGTAGATGAAATTAACTTAAAGCACGGGGCAACAGATTCGATTACAGACCCGTTAACTGATAAAGTACGTGAAATTGAAAAACGGGGCTACGCAGCAGGCTTAAAACTACTGCGTGCGCAAGTTCGTCACTTAGGGACGGAACAAAATTTAGAAATTTTGAAAAGCATTTATGAATATTTAAAAGAACGCATCGACATGCAGTATAAAACAGAAGTTGCTGATTTTGTTACAGAGAAAATTGATGGGAAGCACATTGTACGCGGAATTGAGCTTAAAAATGGGGAAATGCTAACTGCTGATAAAGTGGTAGTATCTCCAGGGCGAGATGGTTCAAAATGGCTGACTGACTTATTAAAAAAACGTCGATTAAAAATGATTAACAACCAAGTTGATATTGGCGTTCGTGTTGAGACTTCAGATATCGTAATGGAAGAGATTAATAAGCATCTATACGAAGGTAAATTCATTTATAATACATCAGTTGGTACGCGAGTAAGAACGTTCTGTAGCAACCCCTCAGGACATGTAGTTGTTGAGAATCATTCTGGAATCATGCTTGCAAACGGCCACGCTTATAAAGACCCGAAGCTTGGAAGTAAGAATACGAACTTTGCGCTGCTTGTATCTCATAAATTCTCAGAACCGTTTGATCAACCAAATGAATATGCACATGAAGTATCAAGATTAGCAAATATGCTATCAAATGGGGGATTAGTTGTACAGAAGTACGGTGATATTCTAAAAGGTCGTCGCTCCACACCAGCTCGTATTAAAGAAGGTTTCTTAGAGCCAACGTTAAAAGAAGCAGTCCCAGGAGATCTTGGGCTTGTTCTTCCTTACAACACAATGAAGAGTCTAATTGAAATGACGGAAGCATTAGATCATGTAACGCCAGGCTTAGCTTCTGAACACACGCTTTTTTACGGAGTAGAAGCGAAGTTTTACTCTGCACGTCCAAAACTAACGGATCGCTTTGAAACAGAGATTTCAGGCTTATATGTTGGAGGAGACGGAGCCGGCATCACGCGAGGATTGGCTCAGGCAAGTGCTTGTGGCGTATGGGTGGCACGAGATATTGTTGAAAAATTAAAAGATGAAAAAAGAAAAAAACAGCCAGCAATGGTATAAGAAAAAGCGGACGCATAGGGTCCGCTTTTTTTATTTACATAATAGCTTTTTTAATATGTTTTAAATAACGGAAGCGAATGAATAAGAAATACACTACTTGAACAGCTCCAAATCCAAGCAGAACGACTGCAGTTTCCTTAACAACTGAGAATTCAAATAAGCCTTGAAGAGCTTTAAACGCAAACACGCTGTGTACAAACGCTACAAGAATGGGAACAAAAAATAATAAAACAAGCTGAGGTGTAATAATTTTATTGAGCTCAGACTTAGTTAAACCAACTTTTGCAATCATTTGATACTGGCGTTTATCATAGTCAAGGTCTGTATACAAACGGAAGTATAAAAAGCTTCCTGCTGCAATGAAGAAGACACAGCCGACTAAAAGTGCCACGAAAAGAGCAGTGCGATACATTTCCATCATCATATTGTAATCATATCCAGCTGATGAGAAATAGAAAGCTGGATCACTCGTATAATCCCTAGTATAAATGCCGGCTTCTCCGTTATATAAACTTAAGCCAATGTCTTTTGTTTCGACCCAATCTTTAGTTGCAAATCCGTAATAGTGAGTTGTTGACGTAGGGTTTTTAATTTGTTTATAAAGCTCATTTGGAATGACGTACAAATCATAGCCGATCATTCCAGAAGAAAAGTAAGGTGCATCAATAATTTTTGTTGCGTTGAATGTTAGATTGCTTTCACTTAAAGTAATGGGTTTCATCTTTTCATCTAAAAACGTATTATAAGTGACTGTGCTGACATAATGACCTTCATTTTCTTTTAACTTAAGTGGTTTTTCACGAGCTGCAATAGCCATCGCATTATAATCAGACAAGGAGATAAGCTTAACCTTTTTATTCGTTTCTTTTCCTGTTTGTTCGATTAACGTTACTTTGATTTCATTATACGATAAGTCGTTTTTATTAAAATCATCTCGAATGACTTGTACCTGTGCTTTTTCGTTCGGGTTTTGATCCGATGATTGATAGACAACGGGAATTTGAGCACGTTCGTCGAATAGCTTTTTTGAGCCTCCCATCGCCGATAAGGTTCCAATTGCACAAAAAGCAACGGTTGATACGATTGTTACCATGAAAAACATACGAGCGTTATCTTTCATTCTGTAAGCTAAATCTGAAATGGTAATAAGACGAGTATGATTCCAGTAAAAGCGCTTGTTTTTCTTGAACATTTTTAATAAGAAAGCACTTAGCTGCGTATAGAAAAAATAAGTTCCCACAATCGTCATAAGGATAACGATAAAAAAGCGATAGCCAATATTATACATGTTTGCTGTCCACGCTAAGTAATAGCCGCCAATTAATAAACCAGCAGCCAGTAATGATAAAATAATAGAGGTTTTAGGTTCAGGCTTTGGTTTTGATGTAGACTGAAACAAATCTAACAGTTTGTTTGTGCGTACAAAAACGCTTGTGAAAAATGAAATAACAAGAAATAAAACGGTAAATGCAGCTATTGTTAAGGCGAGTGCTTCCCAAGGAACTAAAAACGAAAGGGGTTTTTCCATGCCAATAACGTAAGATCCAACCATTAAGTAGAGCTTGCCGAGAAGCATTCCAACAAGAATTCCCGTAATGATGGCTGAAAAACCAATGATCATGTTTTCTAAAAAAATCATGGTGTTTAGCTGACGTTTAGACATTCCATGCATAATGAAAATTCCAAATTCACGCTTGCGAGACTTTAAAAATGCGCTGACAGAATACAGGACGAAGAAAAACGAAAATACATAGATAATATATTCAGCCGCCGTCATGCCCTTTTTTGCCATTTCTTTTGTTACACCTTCTGTGACCCCAGGATGAAAAATAAACATTGCATAAAGAAAAAAAACGGCTACAGAAAAGGCGCTGCTTAAAAAGTAAGCTGCATACGTACGCTTATTACGCATCACGTTTTTAAATGCGAGTTGTCGAAAGCTCATGTGCGTCTCCTCCTAAAACTGATAGCATATCAATAATTTGCTGATAAAAAGCTTGACGATTATTTCCGCGGTAAATTTCGTTATAAAGCTGTCCATCTTTAATGAAAATTACGCGATTGCAATAGCTAGCTGCGTGCGCATCATGAGTGACCATCATCATTGTTGCGCGTTCTTGTTCATTTAAATGCTGCAGGGTTTCCATCACATCTTTAGATGCTTTGGAATCTAAGTTTCCAGTTGGCTCATCAGCCAAGATAAGCTGTGGATGGTGGATAATTGCTCGGGCAATGGCGGCTCGTTGCATTTGTCCGCCTGAAATTTCGTACGTGCGCTTTTTTAAGATATGTTCAATGCCGAGTTTACTAGTAATAGCAGCTACTCTCTTGGTCATTTCGGAGCTTTTTACTTTGTCTAAAGCAAGCGGTAAAATAATATTTTCTTCAACAGTTAATGTATCTAATAAATTAAAGTATTGGAAGACAAACCCGAGCTCGCGGCGTCTAAAAAGTGCAATCTCTTTTTTCTTAAGTTGATGAGGATTGCGGTTGTTAATGATTACTTCTCCAGCCGTCGGTGAATCAATGGTAGAAACCATATTGAGCAGGGTTGTTTTCCCGCTTCCGGACGGCCCCATAATGCCAACAAATTCTCCTTTTTCAATTGAAAAGTTAACGCCTTCTAAGGCTTTGTAAGAAACGTTTCCTTCATATACTTTTGTTAAGTTATTGACTTGTAAAATAGGCATAGTCAAACTCCTTTGTAAATGTTTTTTCTTTATAGCCCTATCTTATTGAAATTTGATCTAACGTGCCATGTACTAAGCTTACAGGAATCTTACACTTTTGTAAGAAAGCAAGAGAAGGCTAATCTATATATTAGCCTTCTTGGGTACGAGCGATATTTTGTTGAAAAATTAAGCGTATGGTAGTTCCTTGTCCTTCTTTTGATTCAAGCTCTATCTGATGGTGGAGCTGTTTACAAATTTCTTTTACGAGATAGAGCCCCATCCCTGTAGATTCTTGATATTTCCGACCGTTTTCTCCAGTGAAATAGGGATCGAACACCCGCTTTAGGTCTTGTGATGGAATACCTATTCCTTGATCTTTTACTTCTAATATAACCTGTCTACCTCTTTCAAATGCTGAAATGGTGATGCTTTGATTAATTCCAGCAGAATAGCGGACGGCATTAGTAATAAGCTGTGAACAGGCAAAGTGAATCCACTTTTCATCAGAAGCGACGATGTACTGGGGCGGAACGTTAACTGTTGGAAATACGCGGTTTCGAATAAAAAAGCGTTTATAACTCGAAATAAGGCTAGTTACAACTTTATGTAGAGAAACACTTTCCGCTTGAAAATCATGAGTGAAATCATTCAATCTCGATGTATATAATACAGTCTCTAATCCTTTTTGAATTCGCTCCATTTCATCTTGAATGCTCATAAAGATAGGTTCATCTTCATTTTGAATCATAAGGTGAATAACAGATACAGGAGTTTTCATTTGATGAACCCACTGATTCATAAATGTAATATGTTGATTAAGCTTATTTTGATAGTGATACATTTCATTATGAAAGCTTCGAAATTGACTCTCCAGCAGTTCTTTTAACGCTTCTGAAAGCGGAGACTCCTCTTCAGACAATATGCTGTCTTCTGACTTATGTAAGGGATTTGACAGGTGTTTATAAAATGTTTTGTTTGTATAGTAGCGATAGCATAAATAAGTGATGTAGATAACGGTGCTGATTAAAATAGCATAAAGAACAGTAAAAATGTCTCGAAAACCATCTAACGCAAAAATCGTACATACTAAACCCAATTGGATAAGATAAAAAAATGTAAGAGGAAGATGTTCTTTAAAAAACAGCTTCATGCTTTATTTTCCTCTTGAATCCGCAGCATATAGCCTGTACCTCTAATTGTTTCAATCGCTTTTTCGATACCAACATCCCCTAGTTTTTTACGCGTACGCGTCATGTAGACATTTAGAGTATTATCATCAACAAAAAGCTGGTCGTCCCAAATTTTTTCGAGTAATCGATCTCTGCTAACAACTCTTTCTGCTTTATCTAACAATGTTTCAATGAGCTTGCTTTCTGTTTGGCTAAGCTCAACTTCTTTGCTTTGGTAGCGTAATAGTAACCTTTCAGGATATAAAGTTAAGCCGGCGTGCTCTACAATTCGCTCCTGGTTAGTAGGTGCATAGGACCCGTATGCGCGTCGTAGTTGGCTATTTACCTTGGCAATCGCGACGTCGTAGTCAAAAGGCTTGGTTAAATAATCATCTGCTCCACTTTCTAACGCCATCACTTGGTCCATTTTTCCATCGCGTGCTGAGATGAAAATGATAGGGCAAGTGGAAAGAGTACGGATTTGTCTGCACCAATAAAAGCCATCATATTTTGGTAAATTCACATCCAATAAGACAAGGTTAGGGTGGTGCTTTTGAAAATCATCAAGTACATCTGTAAATGACGTAACGATATGTACGAGTAAATTATATTTTTCAAGATGTTCTTTTAATAAAGAAGCAATTTTTTGATCATCTTCTACAATTAAGACGGTAAACATGGTTAGGACTCTCCTCTATAGATAAAAATCAATATATTGTTCTTTATAGTTTATCAAAAAGAAAGGGGAGATTGAAATGGATTTTAGAAAAAAATGTAATTTATGAAATTGCTCGCCAAAAAAGTAAAGTTTAAATTAGCTAAACTTAATTATGGTGAAATTCAGAAAAAAACATTTACATATATACATTAAACCAGTATAAAATATGAATATAAAAATGATAATGCTTACAATTATTGTATAAAAATAACATTTAATGAATATTAATTATTTTGTTTTAAATGTTATAAAATGGATTTCTTCTTTATGTGTTTAGTATTACTATACAAATTGTTAGTTGTTATTGGTATGAGGTGCTATTTTAAGTTGGAATGTCATTTGGTAAAGAGTAGTTTAGTTTATAACGAACATAAATACGAATATAAAATATACATAAAATGTGATAAAATGTGACATGAAAATAAAAAAAACGACAGTGTTTTGAATTTTTTTTGTATATTATCTTGACAAAGTGATAGGAAATGAATTTTAATAAAGAAGTAAGTTATTGCAGTTTAAAACTATTACATCAAAATAACAGTTGCTTAATTTCAGATTGAAAGAAAGCGGGGGACCCAAATTTGTGCAGACAAGCACTAGGGGTGAATCTTAACTTAATAGTTAAGTAGGGTAACTCACATACCCGAATCCGACAGCTAACCTCGTCAGCATTTTGTGGGAGAGTACATGGAAGGTTTGAAAACCAGAGAGGGCTCTCATGGTTTTTTTTGTACACTTTTTTCGATGATTTTAAAAAAAAGCAGCTGGAGCTCGTTCTATTCTGAAAATTTCAAAAATAATATAAATTAAAAGTAGTTATTCTTTTTGGAATATTCAACTTGTTAATCTTGGTAGTTATTAAATTAATAATATAATTTGTTTATATGAGGGGGTCCATCAATGAAACTATCAACAAAGATTATCATTGCACTAATTATTGGTGCTGTTGTAGGTGTCTTGTTAAATACGTTTTCACCAGGGACGTTTACAACACTAGATAAATATTTATTTACGCCGCTTGGGCAAATCTTTTTAAATCTTATTAAGATGCTTGTTGTACCGATTGTCTTTTTCTCAATTGTACTTGGCGTTGCAGGTTTGGGAGATCCGAAGAAACTTGGCCGCATCGGCGGTAAAACAATTGGTTACTTTTTAATTACGACAACAATTGCTATTACAATTGCTATTATCTTAGCATTTATTATTAAGCCAGGCACAGTTGGAACATTCGACACAGCAAATGCTTCCTTTGAAGCACAAGAAGCACCTCCTGTAGGTGAAACATTACTAAACATGATTCCTACTAACCCAGTTCTAGCAATGACTGAAGGAAACATGCTTCAAATTATCGTATTCTCAATCTTTATTGGATTTGGAATTACGATGTTAGGTAATAAAGCAAAAGGACTATATAACATTATCGATCAAGGTAATGAGCTTATGATGTACCTTGTAAACTTAGTGATGAAGTTTGCTCCATACGGTACGTTTGGTTTAATCGCAACTGCGGTTGGTAGCCAAGGATGGGGAGCGATTAAAGCAATGGGGCTTTACATGTCAGTAGTTGTGCTTGCGCTATTTGTTCACGCTATCTTAACGTACGGTGGATCTATAGCGCTGTTAGCAAAGCGCAACCCAATTGAGTTCTTTAAAGGCTTTGCACCAGCTATGACTGTTGGTTTTAGTACATCAAGCAGTAATGCGACGTTGCCAATTGCAATGAACGTAGCTCAGAAAAATCTTCGTGTACCGGAATCCATCAGTAGTTTTGTTCAGCCATTAGGTGCAACAATTAACATGGATGGAACAGCAATTATGCAAGGGGTAGCAACTGTTTTCATCGCTCAGGTGTACGGAGTAGATTTATCATTCAGTGCACTAATTACAGTTGTTGTAACAGCAGTTCTTGCAAGTATTGGAACAGCGGGTGTTCCAGGTGTTGGACTTATCATGTTAGCGATGGTACTTTCAGCAGTTGGCTTACCAGTAGAAGGTATCGCATTAATCATCGGTATTGACCGCTTGCTTGATATGATTCGTACATCGGTTAACATTACAGGGGATGCTGCGTGTGCAGTAATTGTTGCCGAGTCTGAAGCAAGAAGAGCTGAAAAAGCAGGAGCTTAATGTAATGCATTAACCAGTAGGGGATGACTGGAGAATGACAAACAAAGGATTTCTGATACGATAAAAAGGCTCACTCTTTACGTTTAAACGTAAGGAGTGAGCCTTTTTCTGTTTTAGTGAAAACAATCCTTTTTATTTAGCAAAAACAGTGTCCATATGGCATAGAATCTAATAGAAGTCTGCTGACAAGGAGGAATCGCGATGAATGATAAGTCTTTATCGAACTTGATCAAACCACTGTTAAATGCTTGGTATCCTACGATTTCTCACGGAACGGGAGTTTATTTGTATGACGTGGAAGGCAAAAAATATTTAGATGGATCATCTGGTGCCGTGACGGCAAACGTTGGACATAGTGTTCAAGAGATTATTGATAAAATGAATGACCAAGCAAAAAAAGTTGCGTTTGTCTATCGCTCTCAGTTTACAAGTGAACCTGCTGAAAGCTTAGCAGCACGGCTCTGTGAACTGAGCAATCATCATTTTCAGTTTGTGTTTTTTGTTAATAGCGGGACAGAAGCAACAGAAACCGCAATGAAAATGGCTATTCAGCATTGGCAGGAAAAAGGGAAGCCTCAAAAAATAAAAGTATTATCAAGATGGATGAGTTATCACGGCATTACGATTGGTGCTTTGTCCATGTCAGGGCATGCGGGTAGAAGAAAAAGATTTGTACCTTTACTAGAAGAATACCCTTCTGTTTCACCACCTTATTGCTATCGATGTCCATTTGAAAAAACGTATCCATCCTGTGATTTAGCGTGTGCAAATGAACTCGAAAGAGTCATTAAGCGTACAGGAAGCGAGCAAATTGCTGCTTTTATTACGGAGCCTATCATTGGAGCAGCTGGAGCAGCTATAACGCCACCTGATGGATATTACGAGCGAATTCGAGAGATTTGCGATAAATATGATGTTTTATGGATTGTAGATGAAGTGATGACGGGGATGGGGCGTACAGGAAAGGTCTTTGCTTATGAACATTGGAAAGCCAAGCCGGATCTTTTGACTCTTGGTAAAGGTTTAAGTGCTGGATATACTCCAATTGCAGCAACAGTTGCTACTAAAAGCGTACTAGCGCCCGTATTAAATGGATCTAATCTCATTATGAGTGGGCATACATTAAGTGCAAATCCGCTTTCTTCAGCCGTTGCGTTGGCCGTGCTGGATTATATACAGAATCATTCTTTAATAGAAGCAGTGGAGAGTAAGGGAGCATATTTATATGCGAAGCTTAAGAGCTTGCAACAGCAAGTAAACATTATCGGAGATATACGAGGGAAAGGGTTATTGCTAGGATTAGAGCTTGTTCAAAACCTGAATTCTAAAGCTTCATTTCCTTCATCGTTTGAATTAACGTCTAGGGTTATTCAAAAAGCTCAAGATAAAGGCCTTTTATTATACCCATCTCAAGCTGGAGAAGATGGAGTAGAAGGAGACGGAATTATTATTTCACCTCCATATACTATTACGTCACACGAAATTGATGAGCTGGTGGGATTATTAACTGTGACGATGGTTGAGATTGAAAAAGAATTGGGGGGAGAGGAAGAGAAAAATGAATAATCTTCAAAATAGGTTTCATAAAATGATTAAAAGCACAGATGTTATGAGCTATGTTCAAAATGATATGACAATCATGTTTGGAGGGTTTGGAGGGGTAGGTACAGCTCCTACTGTAATTGAAGAAATTTTAAAAAGTGATGTTAACGGGTTAACGCTTATTTGTAATGATGCAGGTTTCCCAACCATTGGTGTAGGAAAGCTTGTATGTGAACAGCGAATTAAAAAGCTCATTGCTTCGCACATTGGTTCGAATCCGGTTGCTGGTAAACAGATGAACGATGGAATACTAGAAGTAGAATTTTCTCCTCAAGGAACGCTTGTTGAGAGAATTCGAGCAGCCGGAGTGGGCATCGGTGGGGTATTAATTGATGTGGGGATTGAAACTGACGTAATTTGTGTGGGAAAGCAAATGATCACTCTATCAGGCAAAACGTTTTTAGTTGAGACGCCGTTAGAAGCAGATGTATCGATTGTTTACGCTAAGAAAGCAGATGAATTTGGAAACTTGCTGTATGATAAAAGCGCTCGTAATACGAATCCGCTTGTAGCTATGGCTGGAAAAGTAACGATTGCTGAAGTAGAAGAAATTGTCCCATTAGGTGAACTTAATCCTGATTCAATTATGACTCCAGGTGTATTTGTAAACTATATTGTACAGTCAAAAGGGGTGAATTGGAAATGGGTTTGGGAATAGATAATCGTCATCGAATTGCTAAGAGAGCTGCTCAGGAAATTGAAAATGGAATGATTGTAAATCTAGGTATTGGAATTCCATCGCTTATTCCAAACTATGTTCCTTCGGCGATAGCGGTTATGTTTCATGCGGAAAATGGAATTGTTGGAATCGGTCCTTCTCCATTGGAAGGGCAAGAAGATGAAAATGCTTGCAATGCAGCGGGGTATCCTATTACTACGCTTTCAGGGTCTTCCTATTGTGATAGTGCAATTGCTTTTGGAATGATTCGAAAAGGATACGTTGATATGACTATTCTAGGAGCGCTAGAAGTCAGTGAACAAGGGGATTTGGCAAATTGGATTGTACCAGGAAAGCGAGTACCTGGTATGGGAGGAGCGATGGAATTAGCGCAAAAGGTTAAGAAAGTTGTTGTGCTAATGAATCATACCAATAAAAATGGTGAACCAAAGCTTGTGAAAACGTGCTCTTTACCTCTTACTGCTAAGCGCTGCGTGGATTTAATCATTACGGACCGAGCTGTCTTAAAAATAGAGAAAAATCACTTGCTTTTAATAGAAGTAATGTCTCCTTATACTGTGGAAGATGTGCTGCAAGCAACTGATGCAACAGTAGAGCTGAGCGATAGCATCAAAATAATTCCCTAAGGAGGTTGAGATATGACAAATTGGCAAGGGGAAATTCAGAGCTGGTTGACGGAACATAAATATGAAATAGTTCGGTTGTTGCAACGTTTTGTACAGGAAGCAAGCGTCCAAAGAGATGAAAAATATGTTCAGGCGATTGTGATTGAAAAGCTAAGACAGCTTCAGTTAACCATTGACATATGGGAACCGGATATTAAAGAACTGCGTAAAAATGAAGCATTTGTCTCTACTCGAACTAACTTTCAAGATAGTCCTAATGTAGTAGGTACCTTAAAAGGAAGAGGAGGAGGGAAATCTATTCTATTAAACGGTCATATTGACGTGGTACCAGCAGGAGATTTAGCACACTGGAGAGACGAACCGTATAGTGGAATGGTAAGAGACGGTAACGTATATGGACGAGGAAGTACAGATATGAAAGGAGGAAATGTAGCTCTTCTTTTTGCTATTCAAGCGTTACAAGAGCTCGGTATTTTATTAAAAGGTGACGTTATCTTTCAAAGTGTAATTGAAGAAGAAAGTGGAGGAGCGGGTACGCTTGCCTGTGTGTTAAGGGGGTATAAAGCAGATGGAGCAATAATTCCTGAGCCTACAAGCATGAAAATCTTCTCTAAGCAACAAGGTTCGATGTGGTTTCGTTTAACCATACATGGTCGATCTGCTCACGGAGGTACAAGATATGAAGGAGTGAGTGCAATTGAGAAAGCAATGCTTCTTATTGAGCATCTCCAGCAGCTAGAGAAAAATCGCAATGCTCGCATTGTTGATCCGTTGTACAAAAATACGCCCATCCCTGTGCCAATTAACATAGGCACGATAAAAGGCGGATCGTGGCCGTCTTCAGTTGCAGATGAGGTGATAATTGAAGGGAGAATTGGGGTAGCACCTCATGAAAAGATGAAGGATGTGAAGGAAGAAGTAGAAGAATGGTTGAAAAAAATTAGCGTGCAAGATTCTTGGTTTGATTTTCACCCTGTGGATTTAGAGTGGTTTGGAGCGCATTGGCTGCCAAATGAGTTAGATACACAGCACCCCCTTATTTCATCTCTCTCTCAAAGCTATGAGCGAGCAATGGGTCACCCTCCTACTATTGAAGCGTCACCTTGGGGAACGGATGGAGGGATTTTATCTCAGGTTGGTAAGATTCCAACAGTTGTTTTTGGTCCAGGAGTTACGGAAGTTGCTCACTTTCCAAACGAATATATTTCTATTGAATCTGTTATAAAAGCCACTGAAATTATTGCTCTTACTATTATTGATTGGTGTGAAATTGCCGACTGATAAAGGAGGGGAAGCAATTTGATTGAAGTGAATAGACGGGACTTCAGCGCGCTGTGCATACAAGACTCTTTTAATAAAAGACTTCGAATTGAGGATTACCGAGGGAATATTTCTAGCATGATTTACTATATAAAGAGAGAGCTGAATAAGCACCAGTTAGAAAAGGTAATTATAAAGTCTCGCTACGAACAAGTTCAAAGCTGGTTGCAACATGGGTACCGTTTGGAAGCCACCATTCCATCTTATTTTAATGGAAGCACTGCTTACTTAATGACTTTTTATGAAAGCCAAGAGCGACAAGTGCACAATCATTATGCAAAAGAAAATAATCTACTTCAAAAAGTCCAGTTATTACCGCTAAAGTGCCCAGAAACATTGTTGTCACCTTACAAATTAAGGAAAGCTATAAAGAGTGACGCCAAACAGCTAGTAACATTATATAAAACGGTATTTACTATTTATCCATCTCCCTTACATGATCTAGTCTACGTTCAAAGCATGTTAGAAGACGGAACACCTTTCTTTATTGTTGAATATGAAGAAAAAATTGTAAGCGCAGCTGCTGCAGAAATTAATACGCTTTATAATAATGCAGAATTAACAGATTGTGCCACCCTTCCATCTCATCGCTCGCTTGGCTTAATGAAGCATTTGATGGTTGAAATAGAGAGAGAATTGAAAAAGAAGTATGTTTATTGTGTATATACAATAGCTAGAGCGCTTTCATTTGGGGTGAACGCAGCTTTTCATCAGCTTGGCTATGCGTACAGTGGGAGACTTATTAACAATTGTTTGATTTCCACGGCGCTAGAAAATATGAATGTATGGTCAAAGGATTTATCAACCTTAACAAGTGAGTCTTAGGATAAGAAAGTCACATAAAATATAACCATTTACTAGGCGTTCACATATAAAGTAGTAGCACAGTCTAAATTGTAATTAAGGGAGGAGTTTTTGTGTTACATGACTTATATAAGCCGTCACGTCATTGGAAAGACATCGAACTTTGGAAAGATGTACCGGAAGAGAAGTGGAACGATTGGATTTGGCAATTAACCAATACGATTCGAACTCTTGAGGATTTAAAAAAGGTCATTCATTTAACATCCGAAGAAGAAGAGGGTGTTCGAATTGCAACCAAAACGATTCCATTAAATATTACACCTTACTACGCTTGGCTAATGAACCCAGGTGACCCGCGATGTCCAATCCGCATGCAGTCTGTGCCAATTGGCCAAGAAATGCATAAAACGAGATATGATTTAGAAGATCCTTTAGAAGAAGATGAAGATTCACCTGTACCTGGGCTTACACATCGTTATCCGGACCGAGTTTTATTTCTTGTTACTAATCAGTGCTCGATGTACTGTCGTTATTGTACTCGAAGACGATTCTCAGGACAAATTGGAATGGGTGTTCCTAAAAAACAACTGGATATGGCAATTGAATATATTGCTCAAACAAAAGAAGTGCGAGATGTTCTAATATCTGGTGGGGATGGATTGCTAATTAATGATCAAATTTTGGAATATATCTTAAAAAATTTACGCGCTATTCCCCATGTTGAAATCATTCGTATTGGCACAAGGGCACCGGTTGTTTTTCCGCAACGTATTACAGAAAATTTATGCTCCATTTTAAAAAAGTACCATCCAGTCTGGCTCAATACTCACTTTAATACATCAATTGAAATTACAGAAGAAACGAAAAAAGCATGTGAAATGCTTGTAGATGCTGGAGTGCCTGTGGGCAACCAAGCAGTTATCTTATCTGGCATTAACGATAGCGTACCAATTATGAAGAAGTTAATGCATGATTTAGTGAAAATCCGTGTCAGGCCTTATTATATTTATCAATGCGATTTATCAGAAGGAATCGGTCACTTTAGAGCACCTGTATCAAAAGGCCTTGAAATTATTGAAGGGCTAAGAGGACATACGTCTGGCTATGCTGTACCTACCTTTGTAGTAGATGCTCCTGGTGGAGGCGGTAAGATTGCTATTCAACCAAACTATTTAATTAGTCAAAGTGCTGGTAAGGTTGTACTTCGAAATTTTGAAGGGGTCATTACGACTTATCCAGAACCGGAAAACTATGTCCCTAACCGAGCGGATGACTATTTTTATTCAATTTATCCAGACGCGAAGCAAAAGGAATCTTCCATTGGAGTAGCAGGGTTGATGAATGAAACAAACTCAACGCTTATTCCAGAAGGTTTAGGGAGAGTAAACAGGCGTAAGTCGTATGAAGCAGATACAGCACATGCGACCCTAAAAAATAAGCGTGAAAAGCGCGACGAGTTAAAGGAGAAAAAGTTTCAAGCGCAAGCACAAAAAGAAAAAGATTCCACTTCATCTTGAGGAGGCAAATACAATGATGGTAGAATGCGCATGGTGCGGCGAAAGCGCTGGAGAAAAAAGCGTTCATACCGCTTTTTGGGAACTTCCAGATGGAACAAGAGGAATTGAAATCACAGATGTACCTTGTATTAAATGTTCTGCCTGTGGAATGTATTATCAAGAAGAAGAAGTGATTGAAGAAATAGAAACACAGCTGCTGCTTGTAGATACAAAACTGTTGCCAAAGGTTATTTCCTATAAAGAGTTACTAGCAACACCGCGTTTGTTAAAGCGTAATTACTTTAAATTTTAATAAAGAGTTTGGGACATAACAAAATGATTGCTTCTAAAAGGCGAACACTAGCTGTTCCCATCTCTTTGATTTGTCTCAACACGTTCGTTCCATTGCGCTACGGCCACTCGCTTTCCGCGGGGAGGAACCGGAGCTTCCTCGCTGCGCTGCGGGATCTCCGTTTTCCCTCTCTTTCCCGCAGGAGTCGAGTGACCTACGCTCCATTTCACCCTGTTTCCAACATTGTTTTCACAATCAACAAAAAACCTGAACGATTAAAAGTTATGAACTCTCAATCGTTCAGGTATAGTAGAGGCTGAACTACTTATGTCTCAGTCTCTTTATTTTTTATTAGCTTTGTATGTGTACTTGCTGTTCTCGAAATATTTGATACGCATTGGTTAATTTATCAATAATGGGACGTGTTGATGACAAATGCTGCTCATCAATACGTGCGATCGGTAAAATACCAATGGATGTACTCGTGACAAACGCTTCATCAGCTTGTTTAATAAAATCAATTGTCATATGCTGTTCTCGTACTTGAATGCCTTCTTCTTTTGCGCAAGCAAGGACATTGGTTCGAGTAATGCCACATAAAATTTGTTTTGTGGCTGGAGTTGTATATAAAATTTGATCCTTGATGACGAAAACATTGCTGCTAGAACCTTCCGTTATGTATCCGTCTTTTACAAGGATGGCTTCTTTGCATCCTTTAGAGGCAGCTGCTTGCTTTGCAAGGATATTTGGAAGTAAGTTTAATGATTTAATGTAGCAGTTTGCCCAGCGCTCATCTTCTAAAAGTAAAGTGGAAATACCTTTTTCGTAAGCCTCATCAGGCATTTGACGCGGGTGTCTAATCGTCATAGATAGCTCTGCTTTGGTATCTGGAAATAAATGATTACGAGGAGAAATTCCACGCGTTACCTGCATGTAAATATCTGCTTCTTCCAACGTAGACTTTTGTATTCCTTCTTCAATTATTTTCTCCAAATCAGTTCTGCTAAACGGCAGCTCAATTAATAACGCTTTTGCGCTTCGCTCAAGACGATCTAAATGTTGAGAAAGTGCTAGAGGTGTTCCCTTGTATACGCGAATGAATTCATATACACCATCGCCAAATTGATGTCCGCGTTCATCAATAGGAATTACTTTTTCGTTAATATCTCGAAATTGTCCATCATAGTAACCGAGTTCCATTTCTATACACTCCTTCTTTCTCTTATAGTGAAACGTTACCACAAAATTCAGTAAAATGAAATTAGAAAGTATTTGAGTCATATAGACAAAAATCTCACCTCTTGCTAGAAGGTGAGATTTTTTCTTGTTTATGGGAACGTTCGTTTAATGGCTAATGAGAATTTTTCAATTGCCTTCTTTGGCGTAATGAACTGAATGAATAGTTTCGTACCAGTAATGCTCCAATCAACAATACGACTACCTAATAGAAGCGTTACTAAAATAGACATGGCTGTTAAAACCATAATGCTCCAAAAGCTAGCATCTAAACTTTTGGCAAATTCGGTAGTGAAAAACCACTTTAAAATAAATCCATGTAAAAGGTAGACATAAAGCGAACGCTGTCCGATGCTAGTTAAAGCAAAAGGACGGGTTGGAATTAAGGCCATAAATGCAAAAGATACAATAAACGCAATGCCATAGTGAGACAAGCGCATTAAAAATTCGCCTACGCTATTGTATGTGTTTGTACCATAAAGCATGTCCGTATAAACGGTTTCATTTAAAAAGTAATAACTTGCTGCTAGTGTTACAACTAAGATAGTGGAAGCAATGACTCGATTTTTAGCTGTTAAAAGATTTTTAAATGGTTCTTCTCTCTGTGACAAGTAATACCCCGTCAAAAAGAATGGGAAGAACACAAACATGCGACTAATACTTAGTATTTTTTCAAATCCATCAATGTTAACAAAACCAATTCCAACACCTAGTAGAATAGAAGCTGTCATGCTGATCCACATTGGGAACTTTGCGAAAAATGGCAGCATTAATTTCCAAAAGATTAAGCTAAGTAAGAACCACATTGCCCATCGCGGTACTAAATACTGTAGTGTGTACGTTTCATTCGTATAAAGGGCACTATAGTAAAAAGTGTAGATGGTTTGAAATGCTAAGTAAGGGATAGCCACTTTGGTAAAGATTTTTTTGTAATATCCTTTTTTATGAAAGTTTTTTGAAAAATAACCAGCTAGTAAGATAAATACTGGCATGTGGAAAATAAAGATAAAGTGATAAATGGATAACATACCTTCGCTATCTGTACGATAAGGTGAAATCATATGTCCAAATACAACTAAAAAAATTAATACAAATTTAGCGTTATCAAAATAAGCATTTCGTGTACTCATAGTATTCATCTTTCCTTATTCTTTGCTGATTTAAACGTGCTTCAGCAATTTTTTATTGTGCTTTCAGTAGCAAATTAAATCATGAAAGTGAAAAATTTGCAATTTATATTTTTACTATAAAAACTGTCGAAACAGCATTTTTGTTACATTTGTGCATCGTTTTTGTCACATTCACTTAAAGTGAAAAACAAAATGCTTGATATGACAACTTGTCTTCTTTACTATACAATGCAACTAGAACATAAATCTGTAACCATAATGTAATGTTTCTCATGTGTCTAGGTCAGAATTCGACGTCATTCACAAGAGACTGTTTAAATGGTAGTCTTATAGCAAATAAAACGTGAGTAAACAACGCATAAAATACAGGGGGAACAACGTATGAAGTCATTTTATCACTACATGATGAAATTTAGGTTAAATCCAAAAAATGATCTAATAGGACAGTTAGCACGATTTGTGTATGAAGACCATAGCTTTCCTAAAACGGCAGATGATTACAATGAGATCAGCTCCTATCTCGAATTAAACGGTGATTATACGATGAGCATGTCTGTTTTTGATGAGGCATGGGAGCTATATGAAATGAATCAGTAAGGTGTTTAAAACAAAGGGCCTCTATACGCTGCGTATAGAGGCCCTTTGTTTTTTTGTGAAAATCAGCGTATTTCAGGCTTGATTGAGGTGATGTTATACTTCCCCTTTTACTATTTTTGCATATACTATTGTAACTTTTCAGTAGGTGTTAGTTTAACAAGGAGGTGCGACGATGGCAGGCAAGAAAAAGCCTAAATACCGCATTGGGGATACAATCGTTGTAACGATCTATGGGACCGTTGGCACCATTACAGATATTAACTTTCTATTATTATTGGTCATGTGTTATGATTTTATTATGACACATTAGGGGGATAAGAAATGGCATTGGCTGCGATTTATTTACGATTATCAAGGAATGAGGAACAATTAGATATTGAGGAAATTTTAACACATCATCGAAATGCTCTTGTCAAACTTGCAAAGCAACATAACTTGACTTATGACGTTTATCAAGAAATTTCTAGTGGTATCAATACTCAAAGAGCTCAATTAACTCAATTGCTAAATAAATTAGATGAATACGATTATCTTTTGGTTATGGATATTGATCGGATTTCCCGTGACAATGCCTATGCAGAACAAATTAAAACCATGCTAATAGCAAATGACATAAAAATTTTGACACCCCAAGGGGCAATTGATCTTACTCAGGAAAGTAATGAGATGTTATATTCGTTCCAGGCAATGTTGGCAAATTTTGAGTATAAGCAAATCAAAAAACGTCTAAGTCGAGGTCGATTAGCTGCTGCAGAACAAGGTAGATGGACAAACAGTAATAAGACACCCTTGGGATATGAAAAGGACAAAAATCAAAGATTGGTCATTGTTGAAGAAGAAGCAAAAATAATTAGGTACATATTCCAAAAGACATTAGAAAGAGTTAGCGCGAATGAAATAGCCAAACAATTAGATACGCTAGGTTGGAGAAGTAGAATTGGAAAGGTCTTAACTTCCTCCCATATATCATCATTAAGAAGAAATGTTGTTTACTATGGTGTAGTTCAAGCATGTAGAAGGGTAAACGGTAGAGTTGTTGATGAGGTTTTCGTTGAAAATGCACACGAACCGATCATTGAAAAGCAACAATGGTTAGATGTGCAAAAAATTCTTGAAGAAAACACAGCAGGAAAATTTTTCAACAAAAAGAAAGCAACACGAAAACTACAAAACCTAATTTATTGTAATTGCTGTGAAAGAAAAAGATATATCCAAATAGATGGAAACGAAACGGATTATATCAAATCTTGTAGTTATAAAATAAGCAATAATACTTGCAGAGATAGGGGACATAAATATCTTCCGGTGGAAGATTATGTGATTAATAAGGTCAAAGAAAAGAAGGTAGACTTTGAAAAGGCAATTCAGAAATTAAAATCTCTTGATACTTCGGATGAAGAAAATAAATTAAAAAATCAAGTCGATTCCTTAGGAAAGCAATTAGAAAAATTTGAAAAGAGACAAAAAAATTTAACAATAATGAGAGCAGACGGCGAAATTAGTAAGAGTGATTTTCTTGTAATGAGTGAGGAGAATGAGAGACAAATTAAACAGGTAAAGCAACAGCTGGAATTAGTGGATATTCAAATAAAAAACTTAAAAAACACTGAAAAAGAACAAAGAAGGTTAGAAAAAATTATTGATGTAATAGATAGGATAGAGATGCTTGACCCAGAGGAGTGTAATGCTTTCCTAAAAACGTTCATTAAAAAAATTTGGTTTTCAACAAATGCGATTGCAAATCATAATACTAAAACAGAGGTTCCTGAAGTAACAATTGAAATTGAGTGGCTATAAACAGCATGCTATGTACTTTTTAGTCTAGCATCAGGTTCACCAATAAAGGCGTATGTGAGTGCCATAGTGATTTGTGCGATTATAAAAAATTTCCATGTTCTAAAATATTGATATAACAACATGTAAGCTACAGGTACCATTGAAAAATCAAAGGGAAAGGCCCTAGGAATAATAGGTAGGAATGCAATTGGATAATCCCAAAAACTATATTGTAAGCCAACTACATCTAATAAGGTTGTTGTTATGATAATTATGGTACCAAATAACAAAATTTCTAAAATAATGTCTCGTTTAACGAGTTTAGACCATATAATCCAAGGCACAACTAAAAACCAACTAATATCCACCATTCCCAAGTTAAAAATTCATTCTTTAGCCAATTATTTAATTCTAAAAGGTACAGTTTATCCTATAATAAACGTAATTCCTTAAAATTTTCAAATATATTATCTATTGTTATCATCCCTTATATTTAAATTAAAAAGTAACAGATATTTTTGAATTCAAACACTTTGAGCTGTCTTTTTAGGATTACCGTTTTTTAGTAATGAATTACCATCATAAATAAAAAAAACCCACGATAGAAGTTCTTCTAACACGGGTTTTCGACTCTTTTCAAATGAATCAGAAATATTTTAAAAACAATGAAATTTTTTAAATCTAGATTTAAGATAGAACAATAAAAACAGGATACATCAACTCATAATAATGGAGAGAGCAGGCGAGAACCCTGTTCAACAATGCGCTCGGTCAGGGATCGTTGCAACAAGTCTTCAATTCTTAATGGTACAGAATGAGTAAGATCCCTCTCGAACTGCTCTGTGAGTTCCCTTGCCACATCAGCACTGTACACGACTTGACACACTTCATAATTCAGGCGAAAACTTCTCATATCATAGTTTGCTGCGCCTACTTCTGCGATTTCCTCATCAATGGTCATCAGTTTCGCATGTAACATTCCTTTATCGTACTGGTAGATTTGGACCCCTGCTTCTATAAGTTCCCCGTAATAGGTACGACTTGCAAAGCCCACGATTTTTTGATCAATCTGGCGAGGAACAAGTAATCTTACGCGTACACCACGAGCCACAGCTGTCTTTAATGCCATAATAATATCTGTTTCTGGTATAAAGTATGGCGTTGTTATATCAATGGTTTTGGTCGCTTGTGTTATACATATAAAGTAAGCTTGACGAATAACTGGGGTAGGAATTCCAGGGTTTCCTTCCAACGTATGGATGTATGCTTTTTGCAATTCTCCTGTCTTTGTTCGGGGATTGTCTGTTTTACCTTCTATAGGCCATAACTCAGATCCTAATTCGGCAGACCATCTTGAAAGATCTATGCTGCCGGTTGGATTGATTTCCTTTGATTTATATTTTGGGATTTTAGTGGGCTTTTTCGTATCCTCAGAGTTTGGACTATTTGGGGTCACCATGTAGATGTTTTACAACTAGAGGCAACGGTCTCAAAAAGGGATCATTGCCTTTTGCTTTGGGCTGCTTCCAAACCATTCTTTACATTAATTAAGCCATTACCGAACTCGTTATCAGTTCCAGGGATACCTAAATCATAAGTAGAATTCTTAATAATTTCTATTACTTCTTGGTTAGTTAAATTAGGGTTTGCAGAAAGCAAAAGACCTGCTAGTCCTGCTACATGTGGTGAAGCCATAGAAGTGCCTGAAAGGGCAGCATACTGCTGGTTAAAATAGGTGCTCGGAATTTGAACTCCGGGAGCTGAAACATCAATATAATCTCCATAATTTGAGAAAAAGGCACGTTGTCCTGTGTAACTTACGGCAGCGACACTTAGAACATTAGGAAAAGCAGCTGGATAGCTCGGTTGCATAGTATTTTCATTTCCTGCTGCAGCAATCAAGACAACATTTTTATTGTATGCATAATCGATTGCCTCTTTTAAAAGTGAAGAATGCTGATAATTGCCTAAACTCATATTAATGATATCTGCTCCATGATCCACTGCCCAAAAAATCCCTTTTGCTATATCAAAGGTCGTCCCATACCCTTTGGCACCCATTGCTTTTATAGGCATTATTTTGTTATACCAGGTGACACCAGCAAGGCCTTCATGGTTGTTTGTTTCCGATGCAATGATTCCTGATACATGGGTACCATGCCCGTTGTCATCATCAGGGAAATTATTATTCAACAGTACATTATAACCATTTGTTAATCGTCTTCTCAAATCAGGATGGTCCAGATCAACGCCAGTGTTTATAACAGCAATAATAATATGTTCATCCCCTTTTGTGATATCCCAGCCTGCTTCTGCTTGAATTGCCGATAAGTTCCATTGGTATTGTTCTTTATACAGCAAATCATTAGGAAGTCCAATTTGATTTTGCAGATAAAGATAATTGGGTTCAGCAAATTCAACAATAGCCTGTCTGTTAAAATATTCAATAAGTTCCTTGGTCGAAAGCTTATTAGAACGAAAAACAATCGTAGTATTTAGATTTTTAATGATATTGCCATTTATCTCCTGTGCCATTCTTTCTAATTCCTCTGTTGGTAGAAGAGTCTTGAATGTAACGTTTACTTCTTTCTTAATATAATGACTCTCAGTTTTTTCATTGTGTTTAATTAGAAAAACGGAAGGATCATTTCTTAATTGATTCTTTATGGTTTGACCCATGGAAAGGCTGTTTATTTGAAGAACATTTTTTTCGTTTTCAACATTTTGGACACTGGTTGTAGGTGGATTGTTTTTGACAGCAACAGTTTTATTTCTGTGATTCTCATTGTTTCTTGTATTTGGTACTAAGAATAATAACCCTATAAATAAAAGAATAAGAATGGAAACAGTAACCATTAAGGACCTTGGTATTTTTGACATGAGACACCTCTATATAATTTTATTATTAGCTTGTTTTGTGGCATGAATTTTAATTAAAGGGATAAGTGGAAAAATAAAAAAGTGCTTTCGTTAAGAAAGGAGTAAAAAAAACATCAAAATTATAATCAAATGTCTTATTATCATCCTCGAATCTTGATACAAAGAGGAGTTTGGGACATAACAAAATGATTGCTTCTAAGAGGCGAACACTAGCTGTTCCAATCTCTTTGGTTTGTCTGAACACGTTCGTTCCATTGCGCTACGGTCACTCGCTTTCCGCGGGGAGGAACCTGAGCTTCCTCGCTGCGCTGCGGGATCTCCGTTTTCCCTCTCTTTCCCGCAGGAGTCGAGTGTCCTACGCTCCATTCCACCCTGTTTCCAACATTGTTTTCACAATCAACAAAAAACCTGAACGATTAAAAGTGAGAAACTCTCAATCGTTCAGGTTTATCATTGGCTGGATTACTTATGTCCCAGCCTCTAACTTATTCATCATTATTATCGGGGTCATTTACATCATTAGGATCTTCAATAGGTTCTTCAGTATCAGTGTTTACATTATTTTCATCAATATTATCTGTATCTGCTGCGTCTTCAGGATCTTCAATTGGTTCTTCTGTACCTGGACTTACATCTACTTCTGGTGGTGGATTATTATCCTCATCTCCATTATTACACCCCAATAACGGGAAGATAGAAAGAAATACTACTGTTAATAGTCTTAACCACTTAAGATTCATTTTTACCGCCCTTTCCATTGTGATTTCTAAATTATTTTCTCCGCTTATTCTTTTTTTATTCTACCGATGATATGTCCAGGGTGGCGTGTTCTTTAAAACTAGTCCTCATTCCCTGCATATTTTTGACCATTGTGTGGCAATATACCCAAGTGATTAACAACAATGTTAACAAGGAGGATAAATAATGCAACAAATGCAGACGGGTATGGTTAATCAACAAGCACAAGCTTTAATGACGGAACCGCCTAAAATAATGTCAACAAAGGATCATCTGTATGTAAAGGATATGTTAAGCTGGAATCTACTCGCGATGAAGAAAATGCACTTTTTTGCTCAACAATGTCAAAATCCGGATGTGAAAGCAGCACTTGAACAAGCTGGACAAATGCACGATCGACACTATCAACAGCTGCTTCAACAGATGCAACAGTATTTAACTCAACCTTCACAAAATATGAATCAATAAGGAGGATACTATAGTGGAAAAAAATACTCCAAACGGGATTAAGAATCTTGAAACACCAGTTCCTAAGACGCCGCAAATGAATGATAGAGATTTTCTAAACGATGCCTTAAATACGGAAAAATATATAACTTCCTCATACTCGATTGCATTGAAAGAAGCAAGCCATGAGTCATTGTATCGTACGATTGCATCTGTTTCCCAAGAAACGCAAGACTGTCAGCGCAATCTATATAACTTAATGTTTAAAAACGGATGGTACGGTTTGGAAAAAGAAACTCCACAAAATATTCAACAATCGGTTCAGCAATTTTCTAACTACATGGAAAGTCAAGATCCATATAGAGGCAATGTAATACAATAAAGTAGAAATTCAAACAACAATAATTATGCGAGACAAAAGGTTGGTTGGATGTTAACCAACCTGTCTCTTCTTTAGAACATTCCTACAAACAAGTATTCAAAGTATAAAAGTACTCAAATCCTACCTTATAAATATTAAATAAAGGTTGTGTTAATAATGAATCAAGAAAATAAAATTGCAAATGAGCTTCAGAAAATGTTGATTGAAAATCTAATCCCTGTTTCCGTCCAGGAAGATATTAATGTACTCTCTGAAAAATTAGCCAATGGAGATATTACACTTGGTGAATTAGAAAATAAAGATCAGTTTGTAGTAGAGGTTATTCAGAAAGCAAAAAACAGAATCGGATAAAATAGGGAAACTTTGTAATATTATCTATCATGGTCTATACATAATTGCCTCATTTTCTTGAAATTTTATTGCTGTATAAATACATGTTTTTGGGCAGAAATTTTGAGGGGATCGACAAAACGTGGTTATTATACGCTAATACTTTTTCTGGAGGTTAAACACTTACCTTACTCCCTGGAGGAAAAAATCAAGGTATCATTAAATGTACATATGGAAATTTATAGGGCTTGAAACAGTTTGGGACAAAAATTTGTCCTTTTTTATATGCATTTTTTTCATCAAATTTCTTTTTAGACGACCATCCTTTTGGTTTCACCATAAGCGTTAAATACTCCCCACCTTTAAGCAGATGGGGAGTATTTGACGCTTACGTAATAAGTATACGTTTGGAATACGAAGGAATTGTTTAGATAGACATTTTCTTATGAGCGGTGAGACATTCTAAATAATTTTGTAATTAGTTTGTTTTGTCAAAGGAATTTTAACGTTGGAAATGAATTGAAACATAAGAGGTTCGTTTTACATTTTTTCTATTTAACCCCAATACCTTCCATAATTAACCAAATTTTAATTTATCCTATTCCAGATTCTGTCTAGATCCAAGGCAACATATATTTTTTTACCATGAATTTCCTTATGTATTATAGGATTGGAAAAATACTGATTTAAATTTTTATTAAATTGCTTATACCTATATAAGTTTTACTTAATAATCCGTCATATGAACACCGGCTATTCTTTTTAAAATTTGCTCAGATGCCCCCTCCAAAAAAGCTAGAAAAGAAGAAACAGACTCTTGAATAGCTGCTTTGTTAGGATGGAATCGATTTTGGATGACGGTTTCTTTCAGCCATTTCCAAATCCGTTCAACGGGGTTCAAATTGGGCGAGTACTTCGGCAGAAAGAAACGAATGAGTCGATCCTCATGCTGTTCAAAAAAGGGCTGTAACTCTTTTGCATCATGAATACGAGCACGATCCAACACCATAATGATGACTTTATTTGGGTAATAGTCGAGCACATACTTCATAAAGGAATGAAAAGCTGGGGCTTTACAATTGTCAGCTACTTGGCAGAGAAAGTCGCTATTTAAGACATTGACAGCTCCAAATAGACTAACAGCTGCATGGTGCCCAAAAGTAGAGACTTGTTTTTGTTTCCCTTTTTGAAACCATGTGGATCGTAAAGCTTGATAGGCGTGGATTCGACTTTCATCTTCATAAAGTAAAATCATATCGCCCGAGAGGTTTTTTTTACCATCTCCATGTTTTGCAGGAATTGCTTTTGTTCGTTTTGATCCGCCTTTGCTAAGGTATAAGTAGGTCTAGTGTAACTCAATCCCATGCCCGTCAACATTCGATAAATGCCACTTCGACTCATGGTGACTGAAAATTTTTCGTAGATGACATGTTGAATCACACGTGTATCCCAGTTAGCGTCAATCCCAAATCCTTCTTTTTCCGGTGTACTTTCTAAGATCATGCGTCGAAGTTCTTCTTTTTCTTCTTGGGTTAAATAAGCAGGTTTACCGGTAGAATACTGACGGGTGACTAAACCATCCATCCCATATTGATTAAAGGTTTTGACATAGATAGACACGGTTTCACGGTGAAGATTCAAAAGCTGAGATACTTCTTTTCCTGTATAGCGTTCCATGATGAGCCGAATCGTCATGACGCGTTGTCTCATTTTCACGTTTTGAATGGTTTTTTCGTATTGACGTAAGTCAGCAGGTGTCCATCCATGGTCATTTGTAATACGTAGAACTTTCATCATCCATCTACTCCCTTATGATTATCTTAGGAACAGTATGGACGCATTTTTTTAAAAATAAGCACGTCGGAAATTAAAATCAAACTTATATAGCTCGTGGTTTTGGTCCTGAAATAGTTTCAAGATAGTCCTTATACATACTCCGTCTACCTCTTTTTTATTATTTATAAAAAAAATACAAACTGCATCAATACTCCATTTCTAAATAAAAAAGCATACCAGTCCATGCTTCTCAAAATCAAAAGGAAAATTCCCCTCGAATTGTAAAACAATTGTACTTTAATCAGTTTTTTTAAAAGTTCAACTGTCCAATTTACACTATCCTTCCTCCCTTGATTTTTTCTTGTCAAGAGTATTTTTTCCTAAAATATTATAAATATATTATTCGATTTGAATGAATAAAAATCTCTATCTTCAGACATTCTAAGAAAGGTTCCAAAGAAAAATATAGGAGGTGATATTCATGACAGTTATTAATGACGTTAAGACAGCTCTAGCGGGATTGAAAAGTGCGCAGGCTAGCTTTGAAACTTTTGCTCTCAGTACAGAGAATCAACAAGCAAAGCAACTTTACCAAGATGCCGCTAACCAAACTCAATCCGTTGTAGACAGCATTGAGCCACGTGTTCAAGAAATTGAACAAGAAGAACCTCAATACAAACAACAATAATTAATAAGGCAAAAAAAAGGTTGGTTAAGTTTTTACCAACCTTTTTTAGACCCTTCAATATTGGATAAAAAACAGAGGTGAATTCATGTTGAAGCAGATGGGGCGATTGCAGAAGATTTTGATCTTCTTCATGCCGATTTATGGCTAAAACAGGATTCCTATGAAAAGGCGCATAAAGTTCTTTTTGAAGAAGCCTGTCAAAAAGCCATGGAAAAAGGGGGAATCCAAAAGGAACAGGTTCAGTTCATCCTCGCAGGAGACCTAATCAACCAGATTACCCCGACTAGTTTCGCAAGCCGAACGATTGGAGCTCCTTATTTTGGTTTGTTTGGTGCTTGTTCTACCTCTATGGAAGGATTGGCTCTAGGCGCCTATATTATTAATACAAAAGGAGCTAAATATTTGTTAACAAGAGCTTCTAGTCATGATACTGCTGTTGAAAAACAATTTCGTTATCCAACTGAATATGGCGGGCAAAAGTCCCCTACTGCACAATGGACCGTTACAGGTGCTGGCGCAGCATTATTAAGTGACTCCGGAGAGGGGCCGCGTGTGACTTCTGCCACAATAGGACGTGTTATTGATATGGGACTGACCGATCCTTTTAATATGGGAGGAGCAATGGCACCAGCTGCGGTTGATACCATTGGAGCACACTTAACGGAACGAAACATTGATTCAACTTATTATGATTTAATCGTAACCGGAGACCTTGGTCAAATTGGACAAGAAGCGTCATTGGATTTATTTAAAAAGCATGGAACCCCTATTAGTAAAGAACAATACCAAGATTGCGGTCTCATGATCTATCGAGAGGGGCAACCAGTCCTCGCAGGAGGAAGTGGCGCGGGGTGTTCAGCAACAGTAGTGTATGGTCATTTATTAAATCGCATGAAAAAAGGTGAATTTAAAAGAATGTTAGTAGTGGCTACAGGCGCTTTATTATCACCCCTATCCTTCCAGCAAAACGAAACCATACCTTGTATCGCCCATGCGGTCTCGATTGAATACGGGGGTGGACTATAAAATGATTTATTTTTGGGCTTTTGTTGTTGATGGTTTGATTTGTGTAATCGGGCAAATTATGTTTGACGTATTTAAACTGACACCGGGACATACCTTAAGTACCCTTGTAGTGGTCGGTGCCATTTTAGATGGGGTAGGTTTATATGAACCCTTAATTGATTTTGCTGGGGCTGGAGCTACCGTACCCATTACAAGCTTTGGGAATGCACTTGTACATGGTGCCATGCAAGAAGCTGAACAACACGGCTTAGTTGGCATTCTTACAGGGGTGTTCGAAGTAACAAGTGCCGGTATTTCAGCTGCCATTATATTCGGTATGTTAGGGTCGTTGATTTTTAAACCAAAAGGATAAGGAGAATACTGAATGACTATTGCATCAAATGTAAAGCTGTCTCTTGCCTGTCTTAAAGGCGTAGAAGCCGATTTATCTAGTTTAGCACTCCGCACCGAGGATACCGAATCGAAGCGTTCGTTACATGAAATGATTATGATTGTGCATGAAGTTGTGACGGATTTAAAAAAACGCGTTGGAGAAATAGAACGAGAGGAATTGCAGTATAAAGGATTTTAAGATAGGAGGGTCTATTAATGCCTCTTTGGCTAAATGTTGTCTCACGAGTTATTTTGTTTATGATTATTCTGTTTTTTATCACAAAATTTCTAGGCAAAAAGCAACTATCCCAACTTTCCTTCTTCGAATATGTAACAGGTATTACAATGGGAGGAATTGCAGCAATCGTTATCCTTGAAGTAAGACATAGTATCATTATAGGAGGATTAGCCATTCTAGTTATGGCAGCTATACCATATATAGTTGGTCTTATTGCTTTAAAAAGTAAAAAATTCCGTGATTTTATAGAAGGGAAACCAACTGTCTTTATTAAAGATGGAAAAATTATGGAAGATAACTTAAAAAAGGAAAGATACACAACAGATGAATTACTAGAATTACTCCGAAAAAAGGATGTTTACCAGGTTTCTGATGTAGAATTCGCGATATTAGAAGCAACCGGTGATTTTTCTGTCATGTTGAAAAAAGAAAATCAACCTTTAACAGCAAAGGATGTAAACTTATCGCTTGCATCAATCAAGGAGCCTCAAACCGTCATTATGGATGGCGAAGTATTGGATGAACCACTTTCGACAATTGGACGAAGTCGAGCTTGGTTACATATCGAATTGGAAAAACTGGGGGTAACGATTGAAAATGTTTTTCTTGGACAGGTAAATTCTTATGGAGAGTTAACGGTTGATCTATTTGACGATAAATTACAAGTGGCATCTCCTCAAGAAAGAGCTTTAATTCTTTCGGCCATGAAAAAATGTCAAGCGGATTTAGAGATGTTTGCTCTTGGAACAGAAGTAAAGGAAGCAAAGGAAATGTTTACTAAAAATAGTGAAAAATTACAAGAAGCCATTGATAAAGTATTTCCAATTTTAAAAGGATAATCGTTTTATTTCATTGTGATGTACCTTTTTCGATTTTGGTCGTAATAATAGATGGATGTTTGGAAATAGACGTAAAAATAGAGGCATGATGCTTACAATTTGCCTAATAAAAATTTTAGATCTTAAATTTTTGATTCATTGCATCTACATTTAAATGAGGACAAATAAAACCCTTAGTCCCAATTTTGGACTAAGGGAGAACTTTCTTTACGAGGTGTTCAAAGTGTTCTTTTTTTAGTTAAATCAATTTTTATATATATTGTGATTAATGGAGCCGTGAAAATTTTAGGGAAATCGGCAATTGCACAGCTTACCCCTGACGATTTTGGGGCCATTCTTCAAGAATTACAGAATGATCAACTCATTCCCAATCTTAGCCTACTTCTGAAATATAATGCTTGTACATATAATAAGGTAAACAAATGATAAAAGGTGATTTATATTTTTCAAAAAGTAGCAGCTATTCTTATAGGCAGTTTACTAATAAGCATTGGAATAAACGGTTTTTTAGTTCCCCATCATTTATTAGATGGAGGGGTTACAGGAATTGCTCTTATACTACATTATTACTTTAGTTTTTCAACAGGTTTAGCAATGTTCCTTTTAAGCATTCCTCTAAGTATATATGCATGGATCTATGAACGAACATTCTTTTATAATAGCTTTCTAGGTTTGATTGTTTCTTCTATACTCATTGATTGGTTAGCGCCTTTAAGAAATCAATTTTCGCTTCCTACTTTTACGAGTTCGTTATTAGGAGGAGTATTCATTGGTATAGGGGTGGGAATCATGCTTCGATATAAGGCAAGTACTGGAGGAACAGACCTGTTAGCTCAATTTATTTCAGAATCTTTTTCTGTAAATATAGGGATTTTTATTTTGATGATTGATGGCCTTATCGTAATAGCAGCGTTTAATACGTTAGGACTAAAAGTATTTCTTTTTTCTTGCTTAACTATATGTATCGTAGGAATAATTACTTCATTGATCGCTAGACCATCGAATATAACTATTTGAAATAACTGTAGCTTTAAGCGAAAAAAAGGTGTTTGGATGGAGTCTCTTTCACCCCTCTAAGAAACCAATCCATAGAATAACACACTTTAAATCTACATTTGAGACAAATGCCTAGTTCTTGGGGCATAAGCGGAACATCGAAGAACATAATAGAGGGATTTTTTTGAAAGTGATATCCATATCATAAAAGTATATAATCCCTGGCCAAATCGCATGGTGTTACGCTGGAAAACAATGTGAGTTTTGCTTTAAAAAGTGTTCTTTCAAATTGAAATACAAACCGTTTCGCTCCTGACACAAAGCAAATGGAGCGTTTACAAGCCTGTATTAGTAGATGAAAATGATACTTTTATTAGCTCTTAGTTTTATGATTAATTGATGACTAAAAAACCTGAAAATCAAATAGATCTTCAGGTTTTTTCGTTATTCTTTTTTTTCATCTTCAATAACTTTAAAAGCTTTGTCATCTTTTTTCTCTTCGCTATCTAATCCAATGCTCTTATAGTACTCAGAACATTTAACGTTGATTCTTATAACATATGTTAGGTAACGGTGGAGATATGGGGGTGCTCATATTCTACTTCGATTTCCTTCCTGGTCCGAATATCTATTCTTGGTAGTGCTACGAAATTTTTGTAAAATTCCTGTTTGGGTATTTCTAAATTAAAAGCCATTTGGATAAGTTCAATTATCAAGTTCTTCTACTGTGTCATTTTCCTGACCTAGTATTTCTATTCCCCTATCAAAGTTAGAGGACAACTCACCTATCTTCCTCACATCAGATTCAACTTCTTCTTTACAAGGTTGTGATTCTCTATATAACAGTTTATACTGATCATACAGATTTTGAGCTTTCTGATAGTGATCAAAGTCTTCTTTTAAATCTGCCTGTAATTTTCCTTTTAATTCGTTATATGATTCTTCCCATTCCTCCAAACTTTTTAGATCAAATTGTTTTGAAAACCTCGGTTTCATTCTTTCCCAATCGGAATAAGTATCATTGCACCAATCTAATAACTTTTCAAGATATTGTTTTTGTTCTTTTTCCATTCATATCCCTCACTTAGTTAAATTTATTTTTAATATTCTTTCAAAAAATTAATAAAGCATTTTGGGCAGTATCTCCGATTAAGACGAAACCAATCGTTTGGTACCACAAAAGTTGACTTTTCCAGGAATAATATTCAAAACAAATGCACATCTCTATGTTTTCCTTCAAATAAATAACTCCCCATTATAATTTCATCTTCGTGAAGACCTTTAGCCTATATTACGTACGAGTTTTGTCCTAGGTGTAGGCGTTTTCGTTATAATTTCTTTTTTTGGGCTAAATTACCAAAAGTAACATTTGCTTGGAGACAACATACATTTAGGTAGATGCCTCTCTTTTTATAACAAACAGGCAAGATATTAAATCTGATAATAAGAAGAGGCTGGGACAAAACCCTCCTCTGAACCGAAAAAGCCGGTGAAATTTTACGACGAGTAAAATTTCACCGGCTTTGTTTATTTTTACATTAAAATAAGGACCACTTCTGATAAAATAAAGTCACCACAAAAAATCCAACCAGAAAGAAGGGTCCTTATGTTTAAAGATTATAACATGAATCAAGTGGTTTTGCCTTTAGATTTAGAAATAAAATTACAAGAAAATGATATTGCCTTCGCCGTTCACCATCTCGTTGAACATATTCCAGATGAAGCCTTTGCCGGCTTCTTACAGAAAACGGGGTGTCCTGCTTACCATCCACGCATGA
>NZ_KQ758633.1:0-69239 GCF_001457055.1 Priestia veravalensis
TTTTTTCGTATTCTTTCATTGCAGTTAAAATACGTTGATAAAAACACTGGAAGCCATCACTAGACTGTAATACTGGGAAAGATTTTTGGAGCACCCGACCACGATCATCTACAAAGCAAGCAAAATGTTTTCGCTTGGCAATGTCAATTCCTACTACGAGTGTATTCTCGGTGACTTGATTTATTTTCTGATTTTGTTTAAAATCCACTTTGGAGTCCTCCTTGGTTAACTAAGTTAGGGGTCAATTCGCGCTATGATTTGACACCCCGTATCATACCAAGAGGGCTCTTTTTTGTTCAAGTCCCCGAAAATCCTTCTAACAGGAATGCTCCTTTTAAAACCATCCAAAAGTGTACAAACAGTTATCAGCTATTATTATTGTAGGTTTCATTCTGAAATTTAGAACAAAATTATTGGGTTCTTTTACTTTATATAGGGAGGTTTCCCGTTATCCCTTTCCATAGAAAAAGAACTGCCGCTATCGACAGTTCTCTTTCATTCTATTTATCTTCCTTTAAAGACAGGCTTTCTTTTCTCTGCAAAAGCTGTTAAAGCTTCAATACGATCTTCTGTTGGAATCGTTAACTCATACGCTTTCCGTTCAATTTGCAATCCCGTCTGCAAATCTACTTTCATTCCTTCTTTAATAGCAAACTTTGCTTGTTGCAAAGCAATTGGTGCATTTGCTAATATGCGGCTAATAAAACCGTCAACAACATCGTTTAATTCATAGAGTGGACTAACCTTTGTCACTAATCCAACCTTTTCTGCTTCCTGTGCTAGTAACCGCTCTGCTGTTAGAATTAGCTCAAGTGCTTTTGTTTCTCCAACAATGCGAGGCAATCTTTGAGTTCCACCAGCACCAGGGATAATTCCCAAGCTTGTTTCAGTTAATCCAAGTCCTACATCCGCTGCAGCAAATCGAAAGTCACAGGCTAAAGCCAACTCCATTCCTCCACCAAAAGCATAACCGTTAATGACGGCAAGCGTAGGTTGTGGAAGCTGTTCAATTTTAGAAAACACTTCACCAATTTTAAAAATATTCCGCTTTACTTCTTGGTCAGTAAGTGTTTTTCTTTCTTTTAAATCTGCTCCCACGCAAAATGCTCTTTCCCCTGCACCGATAAACTTCACCACTCGCACATCTGGATCAATACGAGCTTTTTCTACCACCTGCTCTAGTTCACATAGCATGTCGTAGTTAAATGCGTTCATCGCTTCCGGACGATTTAAAATAACTGTGGCGACTTGTTTATCCTTATCATACACAATAGATTCCATAGTACCCCCCTATTTTGAAATCGCTTTCAATTTTTTATTTACTTTCCTAATAACTCTTTTCGTAAAGCCTTTCGCAAAATCTTCCCTGTAGCATTTTTCGGCAACTCATCTAAAAACGTAATGCTACTTGGAATTTTATATTTCGCTAAGTGAAGTTGACAGTAATCAAGTAGGTCTTGTTCACTAACAGCAGCATCTTTAACTACAACGTAACATTTAATTTGTTCACCAAATACAGGATCTGGAACACCAAGTACTGCCACTTCTACAACGTTAGGGTGTGAATACAACACTTCTTCCACTTCTCTTGGATACACGTTATATCCACCTACAATAATCATATCTTTTTTGCGATCTACAATATAGAAATAACCTTCGGGGTCCATACGAGCCAAGTCACCTGTATACAACCACCCATCTCGAAGTGCATGAGCTGTATCCTCCGGCAGCTTATAGTAACCCTTCATGACGTTTGCACCTTTAACAATTAACTCTCCCACTTCTCCTACGGGAACTTCTCTTCCTATTTCATCAACTACTTTATTTTCGACATTCATAATGGAAGTTCCAATAGAACCAGGCTTACGCTCTTTATCAATCGGATTAAAGCACGTAACCGGAGATGCTTCTGATAAGCCATATCCTTCGGCAACAACCACTCCGAATTGTTTTTCAAATTCTTTTAATAAAGCCACCGGCATTGATGCTCCCCCAGATATGCATAAACGTAGCGTCTTCACTTTTTCTTGAGCACCCTTATTCGATTGTAAAAGGAAGTTATACATCGTTGGCACACCAGCAAAAATTGTTGCTCTTTTCTCTTCCGCAAGCTGAAAGAAAATAGTTGGACTAAATTTAGGCATCACTAAAACTGTGCCCCCATTCATCAGCGGGGCATTCAGCGCAACAGTTAAGCAAAAAACATGAAACATTGGCAATGCAGCTACTACTCGATCTTCGCCATTAATACTTAAATAATCAGCGACGTCTTTAGCATTTTGATAGACGTTTTTCTGAGTAAGCATAGCGCCTTTTGGTTTACCTGTTGTTCCAGAAGTATATAAAATTAAAGCTGTGTCATCTTCATCAAGTGTTGGGAATTTATATGTAACGTCTTGGTGTTGTACAATAGATGAAAACGAATGAATATCATTTGAAGATAGAAAATTGTGTTCTTTTTGAAGGCTACTCTCACAAACAACCAAATGCTCAAGCGCAGATATTTCTGCTTTCATTTCTTCCAACAAAGGTACTAAAAGATCAAGCGTAATAGCTACCTTTGCATCACTGTTCTGTAAAACATACGTGATTTCCCCTTTCGTGTAGGTTGGATTAATCGGAATAACTGTAGCGCCAACTCTTAAAGCACCATATAATCCAATAATAAAATGCGGTGAGTTTCCAAGTAATAATGCAATATGGTCTCCTTTTTGAACTCCTAACCTTTTTAAACCGTTTGCAAATAAAGTGATAGAGGTATCAAGATCAGCATAAGTGACTTCCTCATCCAAAAACACGTATGCAATCTTTTCAGGATACTGCTTCGCAGTGGTATGAAGCTGTAACGACAAATTCAATTATTCTCCTCCTCTCGCCATAATGAATGAATAACCATTCATTATTTAGGCGTAATATTGGAAACTTTCTTACTATATTATACTTTTTTTATCTATCGTTGACAAGACTCTTATAAAGATAAGACTGACTTTAAATTTTCTCCATTACAAACGATTACTGCAGCTCTTATAGTTCTCTTACTTTTTATAGCTTCTTACTATATAAATAAAAAGCAGGCTAGAAAAGAATTAAGTTCTTTTCTAGCCTGCTTTACGCTCTTAATAAATAAGATCAATAAACTCTTCTTTTTCAACGTTCCCAAAATAGTGCTTCACATCAACATTTTCTAATGCTGCTGCAATACTCGACCTTTCGTATCGGATGTTCGTTAACTTTTCTTCGACTTCACTAACATCTCCTACTCCAAAGAAGTCTCCATAAATTTTACATTGTGTAATGGTACCTTTGCTTACTTCTAAGCGCACATCAATTTGTCCAACTGGAAAACGGTGAGCATGCTGCACGTTAAATTTTGGTGATTTCCCATAATTCCATTCCCACGTTTGATAACGCTCGTTCGAAATTTCGTTGATTTTTTCCCAATCTTTTTCAGTCAGCTTATATTCTTTAATATTTTCTTCTCCATCAAAAATGTAGCGTAAGATAAGCTGTTTAAATTCATTTACGGTAATTTTATCCGTTAAAAACTCACTGATATTTGCTACGCGACTTCTAATAGACTTAATACCTTTGGATTCAATTTTATCTTTTTTTACTTTCAACGCAGATACAACATTTTCAATTTCAGAATCAAATAAAAGCGTTCCATGACTAAACATACGACCTTTTGTTGAAAACTGTGCATTCCCAGAAATTTTACGTCCTTCGGCTAAAATATCATTACGGCCACTTAATTCTGCGTTTACTCCCAGTTTTGCTAATGCTTCAATAACAGGCTCCGTGAATTTCTTGAAATTATGAAAACTTTCCCCATCATCTTTCGTAATAAAGCTAAAGTTGAGGTTACCCAAATCATGGTACACAGCACCTCCACCTGATAAACGGCGAACAACATGAATTCCTTGATCTTCTACGTATTTCGTATTGATTTCTTCAATTGTATTTTGATTTTTACCAATAATGATAGACGGTTCATTCACGTAAAATAATAAATACGTTTCGTTAATATCTAAATGCTTAAGCGCATACTCCTCGATTGCTAGATTAATTCTTGGGTCATGTATATCTCCATTGTTAATGTATAACATTTTTCTTTTATCCTCCTACTTATTCCATTGTAATCCTGAACTTGCTAAAAAAACGTTCCCTGTAAACTCGTTTTTTGCTTCTACTACTAATTGTTCTACTTCTCCGTAGTGTGGCAGATGCGTTAGCATTAGTTCTTTCGCGTTAGCACCGTGTGCTAACTTCCCTGCTTCGGTACTCGTCATATGCCCTGCCCCGCTTCCATTCTGGTGAGCATAGAAGTTGCATTCACAGATTACTAAATCAGCTTGCTGTGAAAAAGGCACGAACGCATCAATGTAGCTAGAATCTGCTGTATACACGACAGCTTTATCTCCAGCAGAAATTCGCATCGCATAGCATGTCACAGGATGCTTTGTTTGTAAAAATGTAATGGTAAATGGTCCAACTTCTAGCGATTGATTAGGGTTATAAGAAACCCCTTTTGTAATGCCAGAATGTGTCAGCTTTTCAAACGCTGCTTGATCGTATGTATGTCCATAAATAGGTAATTCTTTCACATCATTTCCTAAGTAAGATTGAATTAACCGAGCATATTGAAGTACGCCAATATCAGCAACATGATCATGATGATAGTGAGATAAAATAACTGCGTCAAGTTCTTGTGGAGCTACGTACTTTTGCAACTGTCCAAGTGCTCCACTTCCACAATCCACTAACAACTTATAGCCATCATGTTCAAATAAATAACTAGAGGTTGCTTCTGACACGCCAGGGTATCCACCCCAAAAACCAACAACTGTTACTTTCATCCAAGTTGTCCTCCCTTTCTGAATGCCTTTAGCCCTAGTATACCCCAGGTCCATTTAAAATCTAAACAAAAAAGGATGAAACAAGAATTGACAGATAACTAACTGTTATATAACAAATTACATTTTTTTATAAAAAAGGGCTATTTTTGTTCTAAAACACAGTTGCCAAAATAAAACTGTTATAATACAATGTTAATAACAAACAAACGGAGGCGATGGAGATGTTAGAAAAAATGTCTGATTTTTTCAAAAAACTACCAACTAAAAAGTGCTTAGAATGCGGTCAAGAGATTGAAGAGCAGCATGAATGCTATGGAAATAAATGCGATAACTGTGTAGATGTTATGAAATAGTAAGCGGTTACGTCAAAAAGGCTCTGTTTTATAACAGAGCCTTTTTGACATAACCTTCAGTATTTATGCTATTCTTTTCAATTATCAAACAAATAAAGACCTTTTTCTAACGTATTTAAGCAATTTTAGTTGAGCCGCGCATACTCATTTTGCTTACAGAGAAAGAAAACTATTCATTTAATCACATGAATTCTTCAATTTTTGATACAAAAAAATTTTTTTATCTAACTCCTGGCTAACTTTTAGAATCGTGCCATAAGAGTACTCATTCGTTTCCTTTGCCAAGCGATAGATAATATCTTGTAAAGCACGAATCTCCTTTTCTAACTGAGATAGTTTCATCCAGTTACTTCATCCCCTAGGTTAAATTTCAACTACTTCATAATATCATTAACACCCGCATAAATTCATAGTTTTTTTGTAATAAATGCCATAATATTAGGCTAATCCAAAAAAGGAGAGCGATTTTTTAGAGGCCACTGAAAAAGTCCATATAGACTAGATTTTGCGAAGGCTTCCTCGATGGAATCGAGGAAGCCTTCGCTATTTTCATGTATAATAGTTGTATTAATTCTAGGTGGTGTCCCGGATGATTTCAAACCAACAATCTCTTAACCTTAGCCCGTTCATGGCCATTTACGATATCGTCGTACCGAAAGATAATATGCTCCGTCAGATCAATGGACTTGTTGATTTTTCGTTTGTTTTGGAGGAATTACAAAATAAATATTGTCTCGATAACGGTCGCAATGCAGTGCCTCCAATTCGTATGTTCAAATATTTATTGCTAAAAACCATTTTCGACTTATCAGATGTAGATGTTGTGGAACGTTCAAAGTACGATATGTCCTTTAAATACTTCCTTGATATGGCGCCAGAAGATCCTGTGATTAATCCAAGTTCGTTAACGAAATTTCGAAAATTACGCCTAAAAGATGTAGAATTACTCGACATGCTCATTCAAAAAACAGTAGAAATTGCACGAGAGAAGGAGCTTATTAAAAGTAAATCTATTATTGTTGACGCTACGCACACAAAAGCTCGATTTAACCAGAAATCACCGAAAGAATTTTTAGCGGAGAAGTCAAAACTACTCCGCAAAGCTGTCTATCAAATCGATGAAGGCATGAAAGAAAAATTTCCTCCGAAGGCAACCACAGAAGACTTATCCGATGAACTTGACTACTGTCAAAAGGTCATTCAAGCTGTGGAAAAAGAAGAAGCTATTTCTGAATATCCAAAAGTAAAAGAAAAGCTCAACTACTTAAAAGAAATTGTGGAAGATCATCAAGAGAACCTGCAATCTTCCCAAGACCCGGATGCACGAATTGGACATAAAACAGCCGATACCTCTTTCTTTGGCTATAAAACACATATTGCGATGAATGAAGAACGAATTATTACAGCTGCAGTAGTTACAACTGGTGAAAAAAGTGACGGAAAATACCTACAAACATTGATTGAAAAAACTCACGAAACAGGGATGGAGATTGATACAGTCATTGGTGATACTGCCTATTCAGAGAAAGATAATATTCAATATGCAACCAAAAGTGAATTACAATTAGTATCTAAATTACACCCACTTATTACACAAGGAACACGTAAGAAAGAGGATGAATTTGAGTTTAACAAAGACGCGGGAATGTATGTTTGTAAAGCTGGACACATGGCCATTCGAAAAGCACGCACCGGTAAAAAGCAGGCGAATCAATGCTATACATACTATTTTGATATTGATAAATGTAAAGTATGTCCATTCAAGGACGGATGTTATAAAGAAGGAGCTAAAACGAAAACGTACTCTGTCACGATTAAATCTACAGAACACAAAGAACAGGAGGCATTTCAAGAAAGTTCATATTTCAAAGATAAGGCGAAAGAACGCTATAAAATTGAAGCGAAGAATAGTGAACTCAAGCATAGACACGGGTATGATGTGGCATCCTCCTCGGGTCTCGTTGGCATGCAAATGCAAGGGGCGATGACCATATTTACAGTCAATTTAAAACGAATCATAAATTTAATGAAAGAATCAAAGTAATAATGAACATAGAAAAAGGCTACTTTTCGTTCAAAGATTGAACGAAAAGTAGCCTTTTTAGTTTTATATACGAGTTTTGGAATTAAAAAACCTAAGTTTTTCAGTGGCCTCATTTTTTATTCTCTCTCCTTTTTTTTATCTAAAAACAGGAAATTTGATGTTTTAGCCCCTCCCTTTTAACTAGATGGCTAACATATATGTTATCGCTTTTCTATGAAAAAAGAATATTTATAATATATAAACTTCTTAAAATACATTAATTTAATGTTGTCATACAATAGTCATATTGATAGAATGAAAACACATTTTTATACGCTTCCTTTGTATAATCGCGATAATATGGATCGCAAGTTTCTACCTAACAACCGTAAATTGTTAGACTATAAGGGAAAGCGGTACGTATGAGGTAAGACTTACTGCTGCTTTCTCCTATAGCTTGGAGGAAGCAGTTTTTTTATAGGAGGATTCCATCATGTCTTATCTTATCGGTCTACTATCACTTGTAGCAATTTTGTTTGTCAGCTGGCTTTTAAGTACAAATCGAAAAATTTTTCCTTGGCGTACGGTTCTCGTAGGTCTTTCACTCGAAATTTTATTTGTACTTTTTGTTCTTAAAGTACCTCTAGGTCAAACTTTTCTTGAAAAAATGGCATTAGGTATTCAAAAAGTTATTAATTATAGCAATGAAGGTGTTCAGTTTGTGTTCGGTGGTTTTTTTGAAAACACCAATATTACTTCTGTTTTTGCCATTAACGTACTAACCGTTATTATCTTCATTTCAGCTTTAGTGTCTGCACTTTACTATTTACGAATCATTCCTTTTTTTGTCCGCATTGTCGGAATTATCTTAGGAAAAGCTCTTGGCACTACGCAAGTTGAAACGTTTAATGCGGTTGGAAACTCATTTTTAGGGCTTGCTGAAGCTCCTTTACTCGTAAAACCTTACCTTGACAGGCTTACAAGATCTGAGCTTTTTGCTGTTATGGTAGGAGGAACAGCTTCTGCCAGTGGTGCAATTCTTGTTGGGTACTCTTTAATGGGAATTGATATGAAATATTTGCTCATCGCTGTCTTTAGCGTACCTCTTGTTTCAATTATTATTGCAAAAGTTATGTTGCCAGAAACAGAAGAGTCTCAAACAAAAGAAAATGTAGCAATGGAAAAAAGCAATCATGCAAATGTGTTTGAAGCGATGGCAGACGGAACAGCAAGCGGTGTAATGCTAGCTTTAAATATCGGTGGTCTTTTAATTGCTTTCATTAGTATTCTTGCGTTGGTTGACGGGGCACTAGGCCTTGTAAACATAGATTTAGCAACCATTTTCAGCTATTTATTTTATCCTTTTGCTATTATTATTGGTATTCCTTTCTCAGATGCTTTACAAGCTGCTTCTATTATCGGAACGAAGCTTGCCGCTAACGAATTTGTTGCGTATTTAAGCTTAACTGAAGTGATGGATGAGCTATCGCCAAAGACCGTAGCAGTTCTTTCAATTGCTTTATGTAACTTTGCGAACTTTTCATCAATTGGACAGCTTATTATCGGCTTAGGTTCTTTAGCCCCTTCTAGACGAAAAGAAGTTTCGAAACTCAGCTTGCGCGCAATCATTGGTGGAACATTAGCAAGCTTCATTACGGCTATTCTTGTCGGTGTATTTATGTAAATAGAAGTCTGACGACAGACGTCATACTAAAAAAAGGCCTCCTTTTATTGCAAAGGAGGCTTTTTTTAAACGGATAGTTGGCGGTATTCATTTGGAGTTAATCCTTCTAATTTTTTAAACACTTTACGAAAGTATTTATCATCTTGATACCCAATCATATTTGCTACTTCATAGATTTTCAGCTGCTCATTTTTTAATAAGGACTTTGCTTTGCTCATTCGAACTTTTACAATATAGTCAGAAATGTTTTCCTGAAATTCTTGTTTGAACTTTCTTGAAATGTACTCTCTGCTTAAATAGAAGCGTTCTGCAATTTCCTGAAGCTTAACGTCTCGATCATAATTCATCTGTAAAAACTGCTCAATTTCATAAATAATATCGCGGTTGTTTTTTTGCTTATCTCGCTTCACAATATTTAAAAAGCGTACAATCTCTCTTTGCTTTCGATTCATATATCTATCGAAGTCAAATCTGCCTTTCACATCAAAAAAAGCGGCCAGCGCCTTCTCATAGTGACTTTGCGCATTGTATGAAATCTCGTATTTTTTTAACCAGTGTTCACTAAGAAGCTGATACTCTTTTTCAATATGCAACAACTCCTTTAAAGATAAATAATTGGCCTGCTTCACAGCATTCTTCACTTCATCAAAAATCGTTGTAAATGCATCTATTTTGCCTATTTGCATTCCTTCTACAATCTTTGTATTGTAGTCCATCAAATTTAACAATACACTACCTCTCTTTAAACTACCCGCACTCTCATAGAACTCAACGCAACTGTCAGCTAGCACGTTGCTCGCTAACAAAGCATCTTTTGCTGTTTGATAGGATTCTAGCAATACTGAAACGGATTCAACATGACGCCCCTTAGCAAGTGGACAACATACGTTGAATGCTAAGAAAATCTCTTTGTGTAGCTTGTTCAAAAGCTGCTTGATTTCAGAGAAATGGTCCCAGAAAATCATTACGATTTCGCCCTTTTGCGATAAATAACGAAAAGCGACCCCATTCTCTTTTTCAACTAAAAGCTCATTAGCCACGTTTAAAATTGAAAAATAAGCTAAGTCACGATCTCCACCAAATGCTTGGATTGTCGCTTCGTCAACTCGAATAATAGCTACTTCATACTCACTGTTTGAGTGAAAGCCAAGCTCTTCATACACCGCATTCTGCAGCACATAGTTATTAATAATTTGTGTCAGCTTACGGTCTCGGTACATAGGCTTCATCTCATTAATTAACTGATAGCTGTTATTATGCTGTTTGCGCTCGTTCTCTTCTTTATGCCATTCATTAACTGCTCTAGTTAACGTGTCATTTAAGATTGAAGGGTCGACAGGCTTTAAAATGTAGTCGGTTGACCCAAAGTGAATGGCTTTCCTCATGTAATGGTAATCATCATAACCCGTTACAACAATGGTTTTCGTATGAGGAGTATGTTCTTTCATCCATTCCAACAGGGCAATCCCACCCATATTCGGCATCTTCATGTCTGTAAAAACGATTTGTGGTTTTTGTTCTCTTATAAGCGCAATCGCTTGCTCACCGTTTTCAGCTTCAATAATGCTTTCAATGTGATGCGTGTCCCAGTCGCCTAAGAGCTTAATTCCTTCACGAACGTGTTCTTCATCATCAACAATCAGGACTTTCATTATGATCATCTCCTTTGTTTAGCTCAAGTGGTAAAATCATTGTTACTGTAAAATATTCATTTTCTTTACTTTCAACTTCCATTTTTGCTGCATTTTCATAGTAGATCAATAAGCGGTCTGCAATATTTTGCAAGCCTATATGCTCTCCTGTATGCTGATTAGACATCGCTAAGCTTTCATGTAAGGATGCTAATGCTTTGTCATTCATTCCTTTTCCATTGTCTCTTACGCAAATTTGAATAAAGCTTTCTTTTATTAAAGACGCTGAAATCGTTAGCTTTCCATCTCCTACTCTTGTTTCAAATCCGTGCTTAAACGAATTCTCTACAAGCGGCTGTAAAATCATCTTTGGAACCAATGTCCTCTTTAACCTTTCGTCAATCTGAAATTCATACGAAAACTTAGAGCCAAAGCGTTGTTTTTGCAAGGCTAAAAATGCTTCAGCATGATTCACTTCCTCAGTAAGAGTTACAATATCTTCTTTCATATTCATACTGTACCTCATCATATTTGAAAGAAGCGTTAATAGCTTATAGACTTCGACCGCTTTATGTTTCAATGCAAGCGTGCCAATCGATTGAAATGCATTGTATAAAAAGTGAGGATTCACTTGGGACTGTAACACTTTGAGCTGCGTTGATTTATTTTCAATTTCCAAGCGGTACTTTCGCTTAATTAAATCATTAATCGTTTCGACCATGGATTTAAAATGCTGACCTAACATACCAAATTCATCGTTTCCTAATGTTTTAAACCGAACCACAAAGGAGCCTTTCTCAACTTCTTTCATATTTTGAATTAAAATTCGAATCGGCTCTGTAAATCGTACTGATACAATCAATGTAGCAATAATAATCATTAATAAAAACGGTAATCCAATTAAAACATTTATTAGAGCGGTTCTCCTTGCATCTTCATATAAAACACTATAAGGAATTCGCTTTACGATATGCCATCCATCAAATGGAGCTGCTAGTTTGTCATAAACGAGTACTCCAGAAAACTTTGAATCTTCCCATTCTACGCTATGAGATTCCTTGTTTTTCAATTGGTGAATCCACTTATATTTTTGTGTTGTTCCAATTGCTTTTTGATTTGATGAATACATGATCATCCCATCATCATTAATTAAATAAAAGTCTTCTTCTTCTTTATTGTATAAGCTATCCGAAGTAGATTTAATTTTAGACAAGTCAATGTCTATTGACAGAAAGCCTAACAAGTTGTTAGAAGGTACTTCATTGATCATGTGATGAAAGCTAATGACTTGCTTCGGATCAGAGTCTAAAATGGTCGATAAATTGTTGTAGCTGTATACTTTATGAGTAGGTTCAATTGATAGAAACTGCTGTTTTTCTTTTAACCTGGCATAATAAGAATGTGAATAAATATCTTCATACTTTTTCCGACTGCTAATTTTAGAATTGTATACCGTATAAGAATCTTGTCCATTTTCAATATATAAATGAAGCTGCCTAATTTCTGGTCGCGTATTAAATAAATAAGATAGCGTTCTTCGCACTTCTAATTGACTTGCCCCTAAATCATTATTTACACCTTCTTGTAATACTTTAATAAATGGATAATAGCCGTATAAACGCGGTGTAATATCAGAAATTTCCTGCAAGTATGTGCTCAGATCCTCACTACCGCTTTTGACTACTTGGTAGTTCGTCGAAATAAAGCGGTTTTTCACAGTTTCTTTTGTATATTGATAGGTGAACACGTTTGAGATAATAAACGGTACAACAGTCGCAATGAGTAAAAACAAAATAAGCTTTTTGCGAATGCTCCACCCCTTCATCACACCCCTCCTTCTTCTTACTATTCGATAAATTATATTGCATTGCTATCATTATACAATAAAAGCGCTTTCAATCTACTTTTTTTTTACAGCTTCATCACAAAGAAGCCTTCTATATGTCTATCCTATACCATACAGAAGGCTTCCATTTTACATTTATTTTTTCATTTTCGCCCAAATTTCATCTAACTTTTTCAAGAACTCATCTTCTGAAATTTGATCTCCTGCATAAGACTGCATTGCTGCTCCAATTTCTTGTACAGCGCCGTCTGGATACTTAAACCAGTTCCATGATAATGTTTTGCCTTCATCAGAGTATTTTAAGATATCGTCTGATAAAGAATCGATTCCTTTTCCATCAATGCTCTTAAATGCTGGGATAAACTTAAATTCTTCTACTAAGAATTTTTGGCCTGTTTCAGATGTTACCAGCCAGTTTAAGAATTTTTTTGCTTCTTCTTTATCAGCTTCTGGAGCGTTCTTATTAACTACCCAGTTATTTGGTACACCAACTGCTAACTTATCATTTTTCTCTTTGTCGTCGCTAATTGGCATTGGGATAAAGCCCATTTCCATATCTGGATTGATTTTTGTAATCATGTTTACAGTCCAGTTTCCTTGCTGCATCATCGCTGTTTCGCCCGCAGCAAACTGCGTTACTTGCGTATTATAATCCGTTGTTAACGGATTATCATTTCCATATTTTAGCGTTAAGTCAAATAAATTCATAAATTGCTTAAACGTTTCGTTACCTTCAAACTTTGCAGTACCCTCATTTAACCCTTTAATGAAAGCATCAGGATCATCCTGCTGAGCTACCGGAATATTAAACAGGTGATTTCCTAATACCCACCACTCACCGTATCCATTTGAAAATGGCGTAATTCCTTTTGCTTTTAGCTGCTTAGACGCTGCTTCTAACTCTGGTAATGTAGTTGGCAACTCTTTTATACCAGCTTTTTTGAATAAATCTTTATTGTAAATAAAACCATATCCTTCAAGGTTTAAAGGCTGACCATAAATCTTTCCATCAACTGTCATTGGTTCTTTTGCAACGTCATACAAATCATCAACCCAAGGTTGATCAGAAAGGTCTTCTAGCTTTTCTAGCCATGTTTGTGCTTCTTGGAACCCGCCGTTATTAAACAAGTCCGGCTCGTTACCAGAAGCAAACTGCGCTTTTAAAGCTGCACTATAATCTGCGCCTCCGCCAACTGTCTGAATATTAAACGTAACGTTTGGGTTTTCTTTTGTATATGCATCCGTTACTTCTTTTAACTGTTCAGCAATTTCCACTTTAAACTGGAACATATCAATTACAACTTCGTCCCCTGAACCACCGCTTGATTTTGTTGTTGACTCTGAACCAGAATTCGAGCATGCAGTTGCAAATAACAATGATGAAGCTAATACCCCAGATAACAATGTAAGCCTTTTCATTTTCATTTTATATACCCCCTTGATTGTCAGGACCCTAATTCCATTGTAACGATTATAGGTAATTTGAATAGGAGACAATATTGAACAACAGAGTGGAAAATATTGATGACCTGTTCAAGTCACAAGAACTGTTGGCCATATTCTCTAACTCTTCTATCAATGGAAAACAAGCAATTTGAAGAAAAATCAAGACTCGTTGCGCGTTCCTTCTCTACTCCAAACCTAACAAGTAAAAGGGTTTCTTCCTACTCAAGAAGCCTGTGATTGGAACGAAGGTTGTGAGACTCCTACGGGATTAGCGAGACAGATTGAAATTCCGCAAGAGCGCAGTGACGAGGAAGTTCAACACTAGCCCCGTGGAAATCGAACAATCCTAAGTAAAAATCACTACTCATTGCGTGCGCTCTTCACTCTCCAACTCTATTTCAAACGACTAATAACCCAAACCTTTTTTCCCAGATTGTGATAATGCAAAAAATTAGATGCGATTAATTTCTTAGAACTATTCCACCTAATAACAAATTTAGACATAATTATGTTAAGATGTAAGATAGTAGATTGATAGCTCTATTTTCAATAAGTGAAGGTGTTTATATGAAACAAAAGAAAAGAAAAAGAAATCATGTCTCTTTACGCATCAATATATTATTCTTTATTGTATTTATCCTATTTTCTGTTCTCATTTTGCGCCTTGGAATCGTCCAAATCGTTCATGGTGAAAGCTATAAACGCGAAGTCGAAAAAACCGAGGACGTCACGGTTAATACGCCTGTACCAAGAGGAAAAATGCTCGACCGATACGATCGTGTTATCGTGGACAATAAACCTTTAAACGCGGTTACTTACACCCGCTTAAAAGGCGTAAAACAAGAAGAAAAGCTAAAGATTGCAAAATCATTAGCTAAAATAATTGATCTTCCTGTCACAACAAATGTGTTTGGCGATGAGGACCAAAAAAGCGATGATAAAAATATCGTTAAGCTCACTGAGCGTGACTTGAAAGACTATTGGATTGCAACAAATCCAGAAGAAGCAAAGAAAAAGATTACGGATAGCGACTTGAAGAAAGTAGAACAAGGAAAATTGAAAGAAGAAGACCTTTATCCTCTACAGCTAAAGCGCATCACTAAGAAAGAACTCAATACCTTAAAAGATGATTTAGAAGTCATCGCGATTAAAAGTAAAATGGAAACTGGCTATGAGTTAACGCCTCAAATTATAAAAAGTGGATTAAACGACCAAGAAATGGCCGTTATTAGCGAACAGCTCTCTACTTTACCTGGCGTTGATGTGACAACCTATTGGGACCGTATGTATACATATGACAGTCTCTTAAGTACGCTACTCGGTAACATTACGTCCGCTGATGAAGGACTGCCGCGTGAGAATTTACAATACTACTTATCACACGGCTATAGCCGAAATGATCGCGTCGGAAAAAGTTACTTAGAAAAGCAGTATGAAAACGTACTGCGTGGACAAAAAGCCCGCATTCAGCACGTAACTGACCGCTCTGGAAACATTTTAGAAGAAAAAATTGTATCGGAAGGTCAACGTGGTAGCGACTTAGTCTTAACCATTGATATGGAGCTTCAAAAACAAATTGAAGAAATTCTGACTAACGGATTGCTAAATGCAAAAGCAGCCAAACCTGGAACTAGCAAATTAGATCGTGCATTTATTATTATGATGGATCCACATACTGGTGAAATTTTAGCTATGGGCGGGAAGCAGCTTGTTTACAATGACAAAAGTAGCAAATTAGAAGTAAAAGACTTTGCGCTCGGTAATATTACTACCTCTTATGAAATGGGGTCAACCGTTAAAGGTGCAACCATTTTAGCCGGATTGGATTCAGGAGCTATTAACTTAGGCACTGTATTTTATGACTCACCGATGTACTTTAAAGGCGGTGACAAGAAGCAGTCTTCTCACCCGATTGGATCTGCTGGCATCGGTCGCGCGTTAGAACAGTCTTCTAACGTATACATGTATAAAACCGTTTTAAGCATGGCTGGTGAAAACTATGTACCGCATGGTGCTCTTAATATTCCTCGAAAAACGTGGGATCAGCTTCGTTCATACTACAGCCAGTTTGGTCTAGGCGTCTCAACAGGTATTGAGCTAGACAACGAAACTACAGGGATGATTGGAAGTGACTATTCTTTACCTGGTAAAGCGCTCGATTTGGCAATTGGTCAGTATGACACGTATACGCCTCTACAGCTCGTTCAGTATACAGCTACTATCGCCAACAACGGCTACCGGTTAAAGCCTCAGCTTGTGAAGGAAATTCGTGAGCCTGAACTTGATACGGAGCTTAAAGGCAGTGTACAAAAATCCGTTGAGCCGGAAGTATTAAACCGAATTACGATGAGCCAAGAAGAAATCAATGCTGTGAAAGCTGGATTCCGCCGCGTAATGACAAACGGAACTGCAAAAAATGAGTTTAGTTCAGAGCCCTATAAGCCTGCCGGCAAAACAGGAACAGCTGAGACTTACAACCAAGGGGTAGCCGTTCGTAACTCTAACTTAATTGCCTACGCACCTTACGATAATCCAGAGGTTGCAATGGCGGTTGTTGTACCATCTTCTTACGTAAAAGGCCCTGGACATGCGTTAAATAGACAGTTAGGTCAAGCGGCTCTACGCGCTTACTTCGACTTAAAGAAGAAAGGTGAACAAGAGCTAGGTGAGAAAGAAAAGCAACAAGAAGAACATAACCAAACAAATGATTAACGAAAAAGCCGGACTTCAATGAAGTCCGGCTTTTGTTTATTTAGTAAATAACCCTCTCAAAAAGTACAGTTCAATTAGTTCACCAATTTGCTGCTCAGATAGCGGCTTATGCTGTTTTTCCCAATCATAAACTAACGCAATGTACATTTTCACGAGTAAAAACGCCGTCACTTCTGGGTCACAGTTTTGAATTTCACCTTTTGCAATGGCTGCTTCAATTCTATTTTTTATATACGTCAAAATTTCGTTTTCAACCTGTACCAACACGTCTTTTACAGCTGACGTACCCATTTCCTGTTCCTGAACGAGCTTGAGCATAAGCTGATGCTCTGTTCGAAATTGGAGCATGCGATAAATAGCAGCTTGAGCATTTTCAAAAAACGTGCGCTCAGAAGAGATTGCTGACTCTGCTTGTTGCAGCATATCTCGAATCATTCTAGACACAATTTCATCAAAAAGCTCTTCTTTGTTTTTAAAAAACGTATAGATAGTTCCTTTTCCAACATTCGCCATTTTAGCGACTTGGTCCATTGTCGTTGCCTTATAGCCAAACAGTGAAAACGATTTTGACGCTGCGTCTAGCACCGATTGCTTTCGATCAATTGCCAATTGATACACCCCTCTTTTTTGACCAAATGAACATTATGGTCAATTCGTACGTTGTAACTATAGCATAAACCTGTCAGCCGACGCAACTCCATGAGAATTTTTACAGAAAAAGCGAAGCAGGTTTACTTCTGCTCCGCTTTTTCTGCTTGAAAATATTTCAAGACTTGCTTCGCTGCATTCTCACCTTGTTCGATGCAGTCTGGTAACCCAAGTCCTTCATAAGAGCTTCCCGCTAGATATAAACCTTTCAGCTGTTCTTCAATAGCTTGATTGATTTCTTCTAAACGCTCTTGATGTCCAACCGTGTATTGAGGCATTGCTTTTTTCCATCGCGTCACCACATAGAATTCTGGTTTTTCCGTAATCTGCATAATGCGATTTAAATCCTCTAATACCACTTGAACAATTTCTTCGTCGGACTGATCGACAATTGCCTCATCTCCTGCTCTTCCCACATAGCAGCGTAGTAGTACTTTACCGTCTGGAGTGGAATGAGGCCACTTTTTATGAGTCCACGTACAAGCCGTAATTGTATAATCGCTGTTGCGAGATACAACAAATCCGGTACCGTTAATATCTTCTTTCACTGCTTCTTTCGGAAAAGCCATCGCTACTGTAGCAACAGAAGTAGACGGCATCTCACGAAGTGGTTCAAATATTGGATAGTGCGACAACATCGATTGAGCAGCGAAATGAGGAGAAGTGATAATGACTGCATCGGCAGTAATCTCTTTTCCATTGCTCAATGTTAAATCATATCGTTCACCCATACGGTTTACTTTTTCAACTTTAACTCCTTTGACGACCGCCAACGGATCAAGCTGCTCTTCAATTGCATCAACAAGCGACTGCAGGCCCTTTTTCAACGTTAAAAAAGCACCTTGCTTTTTTGCATTAGCATCCTCCGCTTGCTTAGGCTGAAGTTCTTTAAACTTCTTCATACCGACAATTAAACTTCGATGTCGCTGCTCTGCATGTAAAAACTGTGGAAACGTTGATTTTAAGCTTAAACGGTCAATGTCTCCTGCATAGATGCCGGAAAGCAAAGGCTCAATTAAGTTTTCAACAACCTCATCGCCTAAGCGTCTTCTAAAAAACATGCCCAGTGATTGGTCACCTTCTTGCTTTGTTTTGGGAATAACAAAATCGGCAGCGGCGCGCAGTTTACCAATCGGAGAAAATAGACCCGTTGTCACAAAAGGAGAAATCTTTGTTGGCACGCCCATTACGGCACCTTCTGGCATTGGATGAAGGTTTTCTTTCACCAATACGTAAGACTGGCCGGTTGAGTTATGAACAAGATCATCCCCTAATCCTACTTCTTTTACCAGCTTAGAGCCCGGTAATTTACGTGCTAAAAAGGAATCGGGACCTCTTTCAATTGTAAAACCATCACGGGTTACGGTTTGAATTTTCCCTCCTAATCGATGGGTTGCTTCAATTAATTGAAATTCATACGGCAAGCCTTTCTCTTTAATTACTTTTTGTAAGTAATAGGCAGCTGAAAGACCTGTTATTCCACCACCGATGATAACAATCTTTTTGTTTGCTTCCGTCATGTAATCATCGCCTTTTCATTAAAATTCAATAGAAAGAGAAGCGGCTAGGGTCATAGCTCGCTTCTTCTATTTTTATTGATTTTCAGATTCGTTATTTAATTTCTTTAACACCACTGTTGCTAATGCATCAATAAATTCTGGCTTAGCATTTGGCATTTCCGGACGATAGTAGTTTGCACCTAATTCATCCGTCACAACCTTGCATTCATAATCATTATCGTACAACACTTCAAGATGATCCGCAATAAATCCTACAGGTGTATATACGAAAGAACGGTATCCTTTATGCTCATACAAATCACGTGTTAAGTCCTGTACGTCTGGACCAATCCACGGATCTGGCGTATTTCCTTCACTTTGCCAGCCAACTTCGTAATTGCTAACTCCCGCACCTTCAGCAATAAGGTCTGCCGTTTCCTGTAGTTGCTTCGGGTAAGGGTCTCCAGCTGCAATGATTTTCTCTGGAAGACTGTGAGCTGACACGATAAGTACAGCTTTTTGTTTTTCATCGTCTGACATTAAATCAAACGTTTGTTTAACTTTCTCGACCCAATAATTAATGAACTTAGGCTCTTTATACCAGCTTTCAATTGAATGAATAACCAGGCCACCTAGCTTTTCAGCCGTTTCTTTTGCACGACCATTGTAAGATTTCACACTGAACGTTGAGAAATGTGGAGCAAGCACAATGCTAACCGCTTCTTTAATCCCATCTTTATGCATTTGTTCTACTGCTTCTTCAACAAATGGTTCAATGTGCTTAAGACCAAGGTAAGCCTTAAACTCAATTTCATCTTGAATTTCATTTAAATGCTGCTCAAGACATCGCATTTGCTCTTCGGTGATTTTCGCTAAAGGTGAAATACCACCTATTGCTTCATAGCGCTGTTTTAAGTCTTCAAGCGCTTCAGCAGATGGCTTTCTTCCTCTTCTAATATGCGTGTAATATCTTTCAATATCTTCTTCTTTATATGGGGTACCGTAAGCCATTACGAGTAATCCCATGACTTTTTTACTCATGATTTACACCTCTTTGTTAGAATTCGTCTGTTTCTACATTTTCTCACGAACAAAAATAAAAAGACAAAAAATAAGGCTCCGTTTTTTTTGACAATTTATTGTCTATTTATTGAATATTCATGAATAAAAGCAGTAAGCCTTTTTAACGTCTCAGGATTAACCTGTGGAAATACACCGTGTCCTAAGTTAAAGATATAGCCGTCTTGCTGCATTCCTTGATCAAGGATAGTTTTTGCACGTTCTTCAATAACTTCCCAAGGAGCTAGTAAAATTGCTGGATCTAAATTACCTTGTAGCGTTTTAGTTAGGCCAAGCTCTCGTGCTTCTTGAACTTGCATACGCCAATCGAGACCTACTACATCTAGCGGAAGGTCGTGCCATTCTTTTGCTAAGTGACTTGCTCCTACGCCAAACATGATAAGCGGCACATTCTTTTCTTTTAGCTCTGTAAAAATGCGATTCATTACTGGTTTAATAAAGTAGCGATAGTCTGCTACATTTAACGCGCCAACCCATGAATCAAAGATTTGAATAGCTCTTGCTCCAGCATCTATTTGTGCTTTTACATATGTAATTGTCATATCCGCTAACTTATCCATTAATGCAAACCAAGCTTTTGGCTCCGTATACATAAATGCTTTTGTCTTATTGTAGTTTTTAGAAGGTCCGCCTTCAATCATATAGCTAGCTACTGTAAAAGGTGCACCAGCAAATCCAATTAAAGGAACGTTCAGCTGCTCCGTTGTTAAAAGCTTGATTGTATCTAATACATAGGCTACATCTTCTTCAGGCGTAATATACCCTAAGTTTTCAACATCTTGCATTGAACGAATTGGGTTTGAAATCACAGGACCAATACCTGTTTTAATCTCAACATCCACTCCAATTGCAGGAAGCGGTGTCATAATATCTTTATATAAAATAGCTGCATCGACTCCGTACTGCTCAACTGGTAAGCGCGTCACATAAGCTCCTAATTCAGGCTGATGCGTAATTTCAAACAGTGAATACTTTTCTTTTAAAGCACGGTATTCCGGCTGAGAACGGCCTGCTTGACGCATATACCAAACTGGTACATGATCCGTCTTTTCTCCTCGGCATGCTTTTAAAAATGTATCATTCATCAGTTGTTGACTCATGGCTTCCACCTTTCTCTATCTGTTCGTCTCAAGTACTATTTGTTTTTCCTAATCTAACTTGTCCTCAATACTAACCGCAGTTTGATAAAAACTGCGGTTTATCTCTTTTCTCTACTTGTCACTATACTCATTTCTGTATCCGTTGTATAGACACCTGCTCAAAATGTCAAAAAATCGACTAACTATAACAATTTAATCGCTAAATAATGTTGGTGTTACCTCATTAGAAGGCATTCCTTCTTCTTTCGTTTGCGAATTATAGGGAACGATGTAGTACGTTGGTGATTTAAATAGATTTATGCGTTCTACTTCATATGAGCCTTTGCCTTTCACTTTTCCAATTACGTTTCGTTCACTACCTTGCTTTTCATAAACATAGTAGACAACGCGCTTATCTTCTGAAGGTTCCCACGTTAGATTAACCGTCAGCAGTCCAAATGGTTGAAATGTTAACTCTTGCTGGAGCGAGTTAATAATTGGCAGCCTGATTGGGTCAGGTAAATCTTTGACGCCTTTTGGTTTTTTAAATACTTTACCTGTTTCTTGCTTTGCCTCTGTCAAAATATCTTTGAACAATTGACTTGGATAAGAGCTACCTTTTGTAAGGTAATGCTGGTTATCCGTACGATCATATCCCATCCAAACGGCTCCCACTACACTTGGCGTATAGCCAACAAACCAAGCATCACGCGTTGCTCCTTTCACCCCAGCATAAGAAGTGGATCCCGTCTTCCCAGCCAGCGCTCCTTCGTACTTACCTACCGATGCTGTTCCATCTTTGACAACAGCTTCTAGCATTTTCGTCATATACCATGCGTTTTGGTTTGAAAATACGTTTGTAGTACCCTGCTCTGCCTTAGCAATCACGTCACCGTTTTGGTCTTTAATTTCTGAAATAAAGTACGGTTCTTTCTTTTCACCGTCTTGAGCAAACGTACTATAGGCAGATGCTAGCTGAAGAGGCGTAACTCCTTCTGTTAATCCTCCTAATGCAATTGATAGACCCTTGTCTTCCGTTTCTATGTCCAGCTTTGTTAAATAGGCTTTTGCAGTCGAAATTCCTAGCTTGTTTAAGGTCCAAACCGCTGGAATATTCTTGGAGTCTTTAATTGCGTCATACATTGTAACTTTTCCTGCATACTGCCCGTTAATATTTTGGGGCTTATATTGCCCAAAGTTTTGCTTCTTATCACTTAAGAGAGAATACGGTTTATAAAGGCTTTCCTGCAAAGCAGGTCCATAAACCGCTAAAGGCTTCATCGTTGAACCTGGTTGACGCTTTACTTTTACACGATTTAATCCTTTTTGAACGTAGTCTCGTCCACCCATTACGGATAAAACGCCGCCCGTACGATGATTCATTAATACAAAAGCACCTTGGGCTTGTTCATCCACTCCTGGAAAATAAGCAGCTTGTTGGAACAATTCATAAGCTGTTTCCTGATAGTCCCTGTTCATCGGAACAGTTACCGTATATCCGCCTCTTAATAAATCATCGCTTGAAATATGATGTTTTTCCGCTGCTTCTTCAATCACCATATCAATATAGGTTAAATAAGCAGGATTTTTCGTTTTTTGCTGTACGTCTAAACTAAGCGTACGTCCTTGCAGTCGTACCACCTCTTCTGCACTTAAAAAATCCGCTTTTTGCATCGAGTTTAAAACCACATTTCGCCGTTCAATACTCTTTTCTGGATGAAGAATAGGAGAATACGAATTTGGACCTTTGGGGAGTGCAGCTAGAAGAGCTCCTTCTTCTACGGTAAGCTCTGATACATCTTTGTTAAAGTACAGTTGAGATGCAGCTTGAATCCCGTAAGCACCGTGTCCAAAATAAATTTGGTTTAAATACATTTCTAAAATTTTTTGTTTACTATAGCGCTGCTCTAAGTTAATAGCTACCATTACTTCTTTTGTTTTACGAAGCCATGACTTATCATTTGTCAAAAAAATATTTTTAGCTAGCTGCTGCGTCAGTGTGCTTCCACCTTCTACTTTACTACCTGCTAAAATATCTTTATATAGCGCTCGCCCAATTGCTTTTACATCGATGCCGTGGTGCTCATAAAAACGGACATCTTCAACTGCAACAAATGCGTTTTGCACATGTTTTGGCACCTCTTCTATTGAAACCGGATCGCGATTTTCTACATATAGCTTCGTAATCTCATCACCGTTTTGGTCAACCAACTTTGTAGCCGAATTCATGACGAATTTTTTCTCATCAATTACATAGCTCCCAAAAAACAAAATCATAATATACCCAATCAGAGCAAATAATAAAATACCTGCTACGATAGAGAATATATAAAGTGCTCGTTTGTACATGCTACCACCTCTCTTCTTTTCATTGCATAATAGCGTATGTAGTACGGCGGTCATATGAAGAAAGCATGAGCCTGTCAATATCATCTTAAAGGACGAGCATCTATTTTTGTATTTTTTTGTTTAACATTTTATAATTTTAGTATGATTAATCTCTTTAAAATGTATGCATTTTCCAATTAAGAAGGAGTGTTCAAAAATGAATTTCTTTATTACATATGGAACTGTTGAATTTTTACAGCACTTAAAAGAACAACACCCCGAAGAAAAATTGTATTTACTTCATAAAGAAGGCGACCAAGGCTGCCTTTTACATGAAACAACTGGTGAAACAATATTTAAAGAAGGTCACAATTATGAAGTGCTAGATTACGTAGGCTCGATTGCAGATGGAAAATATGTGGTGATGAACAACATTGCGGTTACAGATGAAGGACGTCCTTTATTTGAAAGTAGATTTAATCAACGTGCCCGCTTAATTGAAAAAGAGCCCGGCTTTGCTGCGATTCGCGTTTTGCGTCCATTAAGCAACGATACCTATATTATTTTAACTGCCTGGGAAGAAGAAAAAGCCTTTACGGATTGGCAAGCGTCTCAAGCCTATAACCAAGCTCATAAAAAGCGCGGAACATCAGAAGGAGTAGATAAACAGCCAGCTATTTTTCTAAGACCTTCTTACGTCACAAGCTATCATGTTATCCACTAAAATACCCCAATCTCTCTACTAGGTCAGTGTCATATGAAAACACCCATTCATATGATACTATACACTGAACTATAGGGGGATTTTTTATGGGAATGGACCTCGTTTCTCTTCATTGGATATACATCTCTTTTATTTTACTTATCTTAGGATTCATGATTATTAGACGGGATACTACGATCATTTGTATTATTGGTATCTTTCTTCTTTCATTCACTGCTACTTCTTCTCTAACAGGATCGATTAGCGGCGTGTTTTCCAGTTTTATCTATGCTATTACAGAGTTGCTGCCTACTATTTTAATCATTTCAATTATCGTTTCCATGAGTAAAGCGCTTATTACAACGGGCATCAATGACATGATGATTTCTCCTTTTGCTCACTTCATTAAGACACCTACTCTCGCTTATTGGGTCATTGGACTTGTCATGATGATCATTTCCTTCTTTTTCTGGCCTTCTCCAGCCATTGCGCTGTTAGGCGCCGTCTTATTACCTGTTGCATTAAGAGCCGGGTTACCAGCGCTTGGTGTCGCAATGGCCATGAATCTATTTGGTCACGGTATTGCTCTTTCTGGGGATTTTGTCATTCAAGCAGCACCAAAGCTCACTGCGGATGCAGCAGGATTACCCGTTTCAGATGTTATTCAAGCAAGCGTTCCATTAGTGATTACAATGGGCGTTGTCACAACCGTTACGGCTTTTATCTTTTTAAAGAGAGATTTAAAGAACGGTACACTTCCAGTTCAAGCTTCTCCTCTTATTGAAGCAGCTGAAAATACCGAAAAGGTGCAGATGCCTCTTGTTTTGAAAAGAATCCTTGCACTTTTAATTCCAATACTATTTGCCTTAAATGTGTGGGCAATGTTTACGTTTAACTTGCAAGGTGGGGATGCAACAGCTTTAATTGGAGGCACTTCGCTTTTTATCTTAATGATTATCTCCATCATCGGACACCAAAACAAAGGGTTAGAAAAAACAACGTCTTACCTAATTGAAGGATTTCAGTTTGGATTTAAAGTATTTGGCCCGGTCATTCCTATTGCTGCCTTCTTCTACTTAGGTGACGCGGGATTCACGAGTATTATCGGAGACTTTTTACCAAAGGGTTCTCACGGAATTGTAAATGACCTTGGCGTAGCCATTTCTTCCGTTGTTCCTTTAAATGAACAGATTGCTGCTGTGACCGTCATGACCATCGGTGCGATTACCGGCTTAGATGGCTCCGGCTTTTCAGGAATTTCGCTTGTAGGATCCATTTCTCAACTATTTGCTACTGCAATTGGCAGCGGTACTGCTACGCTGACTGCTTTAGGGCAAGTTGCGGGCATCTGGGTTGGCGGCGGTACTCCACCATAAATAATATACATATAGTCTTTCTGCTTACTAAAAACAAAAAAGCACAGCGTGTATAAAAAGTGTTGGCGCACTTTTTATACCGTCCGCCTACTGAGGATAGGCAAACACTTGCTGTACTCTTAAATGTAGTTTAATACATTACAGGGTTCATTAGCAACGGTTTGCTATCACTGGTGAATCGTTGCTTTTTGTTTCTAAAAAGGAGACAGGACCCTATGAAGAAACGAATTGAAGTTATTGCAAGTGAAGAATCATTTAACAACCTTTCTACATTTACAGATCTTAAAGAAATGAACGAAACAGTTAGAACGTATAAAGATATGCTATGTACGTCTATTAAGCGTGCAGACGTACGTGCAAGACTTATCACATTACTAGAGCTTTTAAAACGCCATAGCTGTAAACAATTAGGTGTGAGCTATATGAATAAGAATACCATTGCAGCTAAACTAGAAGTATCTTATAAAACTGTGCAGCGTTTAATGAAGAAACTTGAGGATTTAAAGGTGATTAAACAAGTTCCAATGAAACGCAGTAAAGACATGTTACAAACATCAAATGCCATCGTGATTGAGCCAATTGAAGAAATGTCCGACAAGACACCTATTGAAAAGTCCAAGAAGTGTCCGGCCATTAAAACAACTACTCCTTCTTTAAAACAAAATATTAATAATAAACGTAATAGAACGTGCGCTTTAACACCTAAAGTTGCTAATTCTTTTTCCAAAGCAAACTTTGTGCCTCATTGGGTACCAGAACAATTTGCTGATCTAGTAAGCTGCTTTTACAATGAGTCCTCCACAATCTCAGAAATGTGGAAGGTTGTGAAGCAATGCAACCGTGTTATTAATCATATGACAGAAGAACGTGCGTTCACTCCACAACAAGAGTTAACTGTTGGATTAAAAGCTGTGAAAGAACTTGTGATGAAGGTTAAACAAGAAGCTAAGATTGATAATCTATTTGGGTATTTTAACGGCATTGTAAATAATGTGATGGATAAGCTCTATTTTGATGCTAACTTTATGAATCGATATATTTAAATATATCATTTGCGTGTTTTGTTTAAACACCATTAAAGTACTTTAAATTCAAGTCATAGCCCCTATCAAAATAATCTTAATGGAGTTAGTCAAAAGCCATAGGAAAATAGATTTTAATGATTTTTACTAAAAAAACAAGTAATATTACAATTATCATCATAAAGTATATAACACATAACACAAGTTACCCCTCCCCTTGTGTTCAAGGGAGGGATAACTTACCTTCTTTTAATGTTCATGTAATTTCTAAAAAAGCAACTATAATGCTGAAATCTTTTGGTATAGTTTAGCTAAGAGATATCCAATAATAACTCCCAAACTGTTCGTTATGATATCGTTAATGTCTGCAATTCTACCTCTTGGAACAACGTATTGTAAGAACTCCATTAAAAAAGATAATAGGAATCCTAATAAAGTAACTTTTAATAATTTATTTTGTATTTTAAAAGTTATTAAGAATCCGAAAGGTACAAATAAACAGATATTCAATAAGATGTTTCTAAAAACTAAGTCTAAACTAACAGAATTTTTTAACATAATATATATGTCAATAAAAGGTACAAAATTATATTGTCTATCAAAAACAACAATGCCAGGTAAAAGAGTAGAAAAATTAGTAACAAAAAAAACAGCTATCAATGATATAATAATTCCGCAATCAACTACTAACTCCCTAAATGAAAATTTCTTATTACTTTTTTTATTTCTTAATAGCTTTATGGCTATAAAGACTGTTAATACAATAAAAGAAACTAAAAGAAAAAATGGAATAAAACCACCAAAAGCTCTTAATAATTGAGTCATATTTTCCCCTTCCATTAAAAAATTTAAATATAAAAAACAAAATTCCAACGATAGGAATTTTGTTTTTATTTTCATATCACCATGTTAATTTTATAGAAACGCTCCCTCTCATAGGAAGGCCTGAATAATTTCGCAAATAGATTCTATACTCTCCAGAGCCACTTTTATCTTTAGTTAGCTCCGTAGAGGAACCAACTGTAGACGAAACAGCTTTTTTAGCCACATCTGTGTATGAAGTTTTGTATTTCTTTTGTAAAAAAATTGTGATTTTAGCATCATTAACACCTGATGAAGGGTTTAATTTAACAGTTGCCGTTGGAGTACTGTCTGCTTTAATCCATCTACCAAAAACTCCTCCAGTCATGCTATAAGTTGAGGTATAAGAGCTGCTACCTGCTAATACGTAGCTTCCTGGAATTAAGATTGCAAAAATAATTACAATAGAACTTAAAATCTTTTTGGCTTTTTTCATTTTTTGTTCCACCCTTTAATGTAATATAATATAGTAAAAAAGACTTTTATTATATTACATTAAAGGGATGTTTTTGTAAATATGTTTTTTTTATCAAGTCACTTCTAAGCGCTTATATTTATATTTTTTTTCAAATCTATTAAACATAGATATATTTACTACTACACCTATAGAGCCTAAAAGTAAAACCAAAGAAGATCCACCAAAGCTAATAAAAGGTAAGGTAACACCTGTTATAGGTAAAATCCCTGTTACTGCGCCTAAATTAACAAATGCTTGAATACCAATCATAACTGATATACCTACAGCAAGAAGTGCTCCAAAGCTATCTTGACATTGAATTGATATTTTCAAACCTCGAAATACTATAAAAAACAAAAGGAATAAAACAACCACTACTCCTAAAAACCCTAATTCATCAGCAATAACAGCCATAATAAAATCAGTATGTGATTCTGGCAAATAACCAGCTTTTTGTATACTTTGTCCAAGACCGCTTCCTAAAATCCCTCCATTACTTATAGCAAGATAAGAATTAACTAGTTGGTATCCATTACCTAATTCCTCTTCGAATGGATTCATAAAACTTGTAAATCTACCTAATCTAACTGGTGAAAATATAATGTCCAGATTTCCTGTTATTAATAGTATTAGTAATACAATGAACATAATTATTATGCTTAGTAATACTAACTTTAAAATTGTTTTAAGTTCTATACCCGAGCATACAACAATTGATCCACACGTAATTAAGATAAGTAAAATTCCACCATAGTCAGGCTGGAGAGCTATTAGAAAACAAATCAAACAAACAATCATCGCAGGTGGCATAATAGAACGTTTCAAATCATTTATATAACTTTGTTTTTTTGAAAGTACAGCCGCCAAATAAATAATAAGTACTAACTTAGTAACTTCTAAAGGTTGAATTGTTAATGGTCCAATTTTAAACCAGCTTTGCGCATTTCCAGCTGTATGACCAAATATTAATACTGCAACTAGGAGCATAATTACAATCAGTAGAGAACATTGTAAAAGCTTTTTGTTGCTATATATTTTGTAAGGTACGAACGAAGTGATGCAAAAAATTAAAAGTCCTAAAATCAATGCTATCTTTTGTTTTTGATAAAAATAATCTGCTGATACACCATATCGTGTTATAGCTGTAATCATGCTAGAGCTATATACCATTAACAATCCAATTAAACACAGAAAGACTATAGCAAAAATAAATTTGTAATCATAACATTTTAAAATTTTTTTAAACATATTAACTCCTAATGTTTTTTATAATTTCATATGAACATAAAAATAATTATGAAGAATAGAGTTATAGCAAGCGTAATAATACCTCTTTTTAGCTTATCTGCTATAAGACAATCATAGATACCATGTAAAATACAAGAAATAAACACAACTATAGTACATATTTCATATAAAAATGCACTATCAAAATACCAACCTAATATCATTAATATTAGTAAAAAATACAATGATATTTCAGTAATTACCTTTTCATTTACTATTTTTTTTGACTTCACATATACACCTCGAAACTATATTATAAGATTCTTCTGTTTTTAAAGCTTGAGTTAACGTTTTATACGTATTTTTATTTCTTAAACAATCTACTCACTGATGTAAACCCTAGACCTTTAATCATTGCGAGCCTAAAAATATTCTTACATTACATTAACTTTATCACTTTAAGATAATTTTTTAAATCTTTAATACTAACTCCATTCATATCAGTAGAGTTAATTATTAAAAATAATTAATTTTTTCGAAATTAACTGTTTACCAATAATATTTACATGATAAAATATACTAAAATGTAATTATATGTAATAAATATAATAAGTTTTAGAGGATGGCAAGAAATGAAAAAAATAATTACATATTCACTAGCTTCAACTTTAATATTAGGATCAGCAACACCGATTGCTGCACAAAGTAAAGAGCAAGAAGAAACAATCGTTGCTAATGAAAGTGAACAGCAAGAGTTTACTTATATCTACAAAGATATTGAGTTTACTGGAAATGTTCAGATGTCTGAAGAACAACTAGAAGGGTTGTATAATAATGCTGTCTCACCTGAACCGACATTTACTACTTTTGGTGCTGACTCTGGTTTAGGTTATGTTTCAGTAATATCTCCTAAATACGTAACATATAAAAATACAACAACAAAATGGGCAGCAGAATTAATTGTAGCTTATCTTGTTTCAAAAGCTCCTACAAAGATTGCATCAGCTGTCTTTGGTTCTTGGACTTTAGGTAAAATACAAGGCTGGGCTAGTTCTATAGGGCCCACATATGTAGGTGCATGGGTTTCTACTTCTTACGTTTCAGGACAACGGCGCTATTATGAAACTTTAGCTCACTACAAAAATAGTAACTATACATCCCCAAAATCTGTACAATATTATGATGTCACTGCTAAATGGAAGAAATGAAAATGCAGAATTCCTATGAACACAAAGTAGTAAAACCCAATAGAAAGTATGACAATTTCTTAACTTTTGTTGTACTAACAGTCTCTTTAAGAATGTTCGATTTTTTTGAAAAATATATCAATAATAACTATATTGGATGGGCGTCTACATTAGTTTTCTTTATAGTAATACTAGCTTTAATTAGTAAAGTTAATCTTTCATTAAAATTAAGAAAATTATGCGAAAGATTGAAAATTAATATTTTTATGTTATATGGAACCTATATAATAATTCACTTTATAATTTTTATGTTTATTTTTAAACTAGATTAATTGTATAGACTGTATGAAAAGCAAACCAAAACAGGAGCTAAGTTATAAAGCTCCTGTTTTGGTTTTTAATAACCTTTAGACTTTAAAACAGCTTTTAATTTACTTTTTGTGTTCGCCCCATAAACACCATCTACTTGTCTGGGTACATACACAGACTGAAAACGTCTAACTGCATCAGCTGTGTCATTACCATAAACACCATCTACGCCATTATTTTTTGCATTTTTGTTGGGATAAAAATGCAATGCAGCTAAAGCCGATTGTAATTGACGTACAGATTCTCCACGTGCGCCCTTTTTAAGTACTCCTGAAGGTAATGGGTATTGATAAGCTGATTGCGGCTGTTTAGGTATTTCTGGCTCTAGTGTGTACGCATGCTGTGCTTTTCCTAATTTAATGGTTTGACCAACTTTTAACTTTGTTGGTTCTACACCAGGATTAGCAGCAATTAAATCATTGACTGTAATTCCTGCTGGACCGTCTTTTTCAGCAATTGACCAGAATGTATCACCTTCTTGAATTGTATATAAGTCCGGTGGCAACGAAGGCTTTTGGTTTGCTCCAGGTGCAATTGTTTCTAAGATGTCTTTAAATGCTTTGTTATAATCATATACGCAGCATGCTTTCCACGAGTACCCTGGCATTTCATTATGCGATTTATCGTATTTCCCAATACCGTCTTTAATTAAGGCATTACGCAAGTCAATAATGGATGCAATGGCAGCCACACTTAATTTATCTGTACGATAATCACCAATAACACAAATACCAAGTCCAATTGTATTACTATTACCGACATGGTAACTACGCTTACTAATGTCTACACAATAATAAATAGCAGCCTTTCCATTGATAATTGTATTTGGATCAATGATTAGGTGATATGCAATTTCGGGCCAACCATTTGTGCCTACATGGAAGTTAGCAAAGGAAACAATGTTCGAGCCACCTGCAGATAACTTTGTTAAAGAGTGATGCCACACACGAGTTGTAATGGATTTAACCCCATTTGCACGTTTATTGTAAGAACCTTTGCTTGGTAGTTTTCCTCGCTTATCAACCAATTGTGGTAACTGTTGAAATTTATAAGTCATTCTCTTTCTCCTCCTTGTTTTTAGGTATATAAAAAGCCACTGCAGAGACAGTGACTTATTGACCTTCTATTTGTTCACGAATATCCTTAATTTCATCTTGCATACCTGTCACACTTTGTTCAATACGTTGCAACGTATCTGTGGTACGCTCCACATGACTCATTAAACGATCTTCACGCTCTTTTGATTCCTTTGTAACCTTAAATAATAACCAAATAAATAATGCTGCAAATGGCCCATTTTGAAGAAGTGTATTCCAAACTTGCTCTTCAAACATAATTACCCCACCCTTTTATAAAAATAAAGAGAGGCAATAGCCCCTCTTTTTGTTTGTTATCTATTAAGCTACTGTTTCCTGTTTAATTCTCATAATCCGCACAATTTGGGAAGCTTGCAATACAACTTCACCAATGGACACCATTCCGCCACCAGCACTATTAATGCTTTGTAAGACTACTAGAGGGTTATAATTTTCTACATACACTTTAATAACCGTATTATCATTTAATGTAATTTCAACATTTGCTTCAGGATTCTCTACTTTTGTCATAACGCGAACAACTGAATAACGTTGTGCAATAACGTCACCAATAATGACCATTGAATACTCTTGATTGTTTAATGTTTCGGCTAAAATTTGTGCATTATACTCCTCGATAATCGTTTCAAAGTTTAATCCGTTAATCATTTTCACTTGTACTTCCATTGTTGCATTCCACCTTGATTAGGTCTTATGCAGTTTAACGTCATCAGCATAGTTATAGACGCATTCAAACACATTTATTTAGCGCTTGGATTGGCCATGTTGTTTTGTATTGTTACGATTATTTGTTTGCTGCTTTTTTAACTGATTTTTGAACTTGTTTGTTTCTTTCACTTGATTCTGGTGACGCTCTTCTGCAGCTTTTACTTCTTGATCTAGTTGGATAACAGTTCCTTCTAACTGTCGAGAATACGCTTTGTACTTCATTAGCTCTGTATTCAAGCGAAACTGTTCTTCTTGGTATTGCTGAATAATTAAATCAGAATTAACTTGTACCGCTTGTGTTTGATTTGTTTGGTTTTGTTCCATGATTAAATTCCACCTTTTTTTCGTTTATGGGTATAAAAAAGAGCCCCTAACAGGGACTCCTTTATACTGCAGATACAGCTTTTTTTAATGCGTCAACTTCTTGGATTAAGACACCTAACACATCGTGTATATCATTTTTCTCTTTTTCTAAGCGTTCAATTTCCTCTTGCTGTTCTTGGTTTTGTTTCCACACAAGAGCCAGTGTTGTATATAAATCAATGTTGTTTTCAAACTTCATAAGAGAAGGTGTCATTTCCGTGATGAACCCTATTTTCTTATCAAAGTAATTACCACCAACGACATCAGAAATAGTGTGGTATTCATGTACATCTACATCTTTTAATAAAGAGGTTGCTTTGAAATCTACTTCTCGAATATTCGTCTTTGAAAGAGACGTTGAACGTGTACCCACTGTTTGCACAATAATTGGTCGGTAATCTGGACTACTACTATCAATGTTAAAACTTGTATTTCTAAGTACGTGCACACTACCCGAACCACTCGGACGCAAATAAACATGCTGTGTAGAGCCTGTGTTTTCAGTAGCAGCAGTGACAGCCATATAGCCTGTTGTAGACTCTAAATTACCATTCGCAATGCTGACATACTTTCCAATCGCTCGGAACTCATTCGCAGCAAAATCAGCATAATCCGTATTGGCTGCATTACGAGCATATACAGCCGTTCGGTCTTTTAAAAAGACAAGCTGCGCTCTGGCCCCTTGAACAGCAGGGTTAGAATCAGCGTCTTGTGTTTTCTGAATACGAATAAACGGATCTGAACCCTGCCAGAAGATATGCTGTCCTGAATTGTTAATCGAGTAATAATGACCAGCTGATTGTTTTAGACGGAATGAACCGTCATATAAATCAATCCCAGCACCACCACTGCCAATATTAATAACACTCCCACTCAAGGTATCAAAGGTAGACGCTCGGATGATAACACTTCGTAGTTCTCCAGCTGTTACAACCCCTAAGTTAGCAGAAATTGAAGAAAGATTATTAACGTTTAATTTTTCGGCTGAGATTGTACCGTTAACCACCATTTTTCCAGTGTGTTTGCGAATGATTTTTATATTTTGAATCATATAGCCTGTATCTCCACCACTGGAGGGTTGGTCAATTTGAAAGTATGGTTTCCCTTGAAATGTCGTGGAATCCGTTACTTTATGATGCCATGCCACAGAAGTCCATTGCTGATAAGGAGCAGGTGTTTCCCATGAATTCATTCGCCATGGACTGGAAGTATTACTCCCATCGGGTTTTCCTTCCCAAAAACCAGCTTGCAAGCTTCCACTACCTTTATACCGATACACATCTGCTGTAATTAAAAACTCATCACCAGCTATCATGTGTATAGGTATATCATGAGCAATGTGGTCACGACTACTAAGAGGGATGGAATAATAGTTATGTGTATCATTCATAATAGCTGGCAAACCAAAACTGCCGATTTTAGGATCTAAGTTCTGATTAGGCCACAAATTCGTAAAATCTCCAACAGCAATTTGACGTACAGTAATTGTATTAGTTTCAATCTTTCCACCATTTATCGTGGTTTTACCACTTACTCGCCAATCGTTCACTGTACTAACAGCTGAACTGGCATAATTCTTAGCATTTACTTCTGCATTATTAGCTTTTGTAGATGCATCACTTGCAGCTACAGCAATTGCACTGTTTTTAGCAGCATCAGCTTTGGATTGAGCGCCTGAAGGAGTTTCTTTTGCGTCCCAAATACTAGCTTTAGAATCAAGAGTTGTTTTGGCTGTTGTACCTGAATTGATTTTATTTTGAACATCAGAATTAAAAGAATTGAACGTTACAAGTCCTGTTAAATTTAAATTTCGAGCAATTAAATCAATAGCTGTAGATGTTTGTACAATCTTAGAAGCAATTGTGTTTCCATTATAATCAGTTGTAGAAACCTTTTGAGCGATTAAAGCAGCTTGTTGTGTGATAGTTGACTCCGCTGTGGAGACTCGTGTACTTACGCTATTGATTTGTGCATCAATATCTTCAGGAGCTGGTGTCCAGTCTGTCGCTTTATTTCCCGCTTCTAATTTCAAACCTGCAATTTGCAATTTTGCCCCAGAAGAGCCGAATCCATTAGCTTCAACCCTTAATCCACCTGCCTGCATAGGCTTTCCTATTGCAACAAATTTTGCTGTATAAAGCTTCCAATCTGTAGTAACTTTATAATCACCATTGTTATCCCTCAACGTGTTTAATATTACATTCGTTCCTTGCGAGTTGGTCTCGCTAGTAAAGTATGGGCATATGCTATTTTCATTAATTGACGCTCTTAACCATACAGATGCAATGTACTCTTTCCCTGCTTCTAAAGGTTCGATTTCGGACTGATTTAGATAATAATAATTCCAATCCCCTATTTGTTCTTGAACAATAAAGTTTTTAAATGTTTGACTCGTTATAGATGGTGAACCTCCACCTTTTGTCCATCCAGACCAATCCTTCGTTCCTTTTAGTAAATTTCTTCCACCAATCGAAAGAGAGTCGAATTGAGTTTGGGTTACACGTTGCTGAATTTCAGTTGCTTGTTGCGTAATTAGACTCTCTGCAGATGTCAATCGTGTTGTAACCGTGCTAATCTTTCCGTCTGTATAGCTCTTTGCATTTGCCTCTGCTGTACTAGCTTTTGTATTTGCATGGTTTTTGGCGTTTGTTTCGGCCGTATTTGCTTTTGTTTGAGCGCTACTGTCAGCATACGATTTCGTATTTGTAATTTCTTGTGTGAATGTAGATGATGTTACACGTTGAGCAATAGCTGCAGCTTGCTGGCTAATCGTGCTCTCTGCTGTATCCAGGCGACCACTTACAGTATCTAATTCACTCTTTTTTGCAAGACTCTTAATCTCAGTAGCTGTTTGGCTGATATTTGTTTCTGCTGTCGAGATACGTCCATCTAAGCCATTAATCTTTTCGTCAACATCTTCTGGAGCTTCTGTCCAGCTAGTGTTTTTATTTCCATATTCCGCTTTAATTTCTCGGTAAAATACTGTTCCATTTTTAAATAAAGACAATCTTACTCTACCGTAAACAACAGAGCTATTTTGGACTTTATGAACATATACAACCCTAACCCATTCATTGTTAGGCAATGAAGTAATATTCATATCAGTTAGCGAAACATCTTTATATTCAACACGGTTTCTATTAATATCTAATAACTCGAATATAAATGGCTTCTTTTCATCATATTGATTAAAGTCAGTAACCTTTATATCCATTGATACTGTAATAGTATCACCCTTCTTCGCAAGGAAAGTGTTTGCATAAGCTGACTTTATAGAGATTGTTGAAAGTCCCGAAGTAGTAACTTTTGCTATCTTACTTGAAGGCTTATCTGCCTCAGCGCTCACAATAGAAAACCCACCACTTACACCTGTCCAATTATCCCAACCTTTGTTAAAAGTCGAGTTTAAGACCAGGTTACGTACACCAATAGAAAGAGCATTAAATTGATCTTGTGTCACTCTTGAAGCAATTTCATTAGCTTGTACGGTTAATTGAGCTTGGTGACTAGAAACTTGATTTGACAATGTGTTAAAGTCGGTTTGTTTCGCTCGTAACGCAATTTGTTCATACGCTAAGTCGATTTCCGTCTGAAGGTTTGTAATGGACTGCAAAGCGTTTGAAACGTTCTGATTGGTTGTAGTTAAAGCTGTCTTTTCTGCTTTTAGGTTGATATTGCTTTCTGCCTGTGTAATACGTGTACCATAGCTCTCAACTGTTCCTTTTAGGTTGTTGAATGTTTCTTTTTCTACCATGAGCTCAATTTTTCCATCTTGCAACACGATAGCTTGTTCAGCTGACGTTACACGTTGGGACACAGTATCTAAAGCCTGTTGCTTTGCACGTAACCCAATCTCTTTTTCATTAACTGTTAACCGGTTTTCACTACTGTCTAAACGCTGCACAATACCCGTTTTATCTGTTTCATAGGTGGTCGTCAACACACGACTATTCAATGCGTTGTCAACTTCTGTTTTGGTATAAACGGTTCCTGCATTTACTTTTGAAGAAAGTTGACCGTTCACATACTCTAAACCAGCTTTTCCATCTAGTGAACTCATAATCTCTTGGACTGTTGAAGAGTAATTTTCATTTGGTACCTTATTGGCTAGATCCGCAATGATTTCTTGAACCTTTTGCTCGTATTCTTCTTTTAGAACCGCACCCATTTCATCTGCATTCGTTGGACCAAGTGCACGCCATTCTGTGCCATTCCACATGTACATGGGTTGTAATGGATCACTTGTATCCACCCATAAGTCTCCGTATAGAGGATTAACAGGTTCAGTCGGTTGCCTTTTAATCACACGTTCTCGGTTAAATACGTCTTGTTGAACCTGTTCAATGGTTTCTCCAATTTCAACCACTTTACCATCCGTGTACTCTTTTGCTTCATCACGACTGTTATCTGCTTTCTCTTGAGCACCTTGAGGCGTTTCAGCACCGACCTCACTGGCTTCTGTTGGCGTGACTTTGCGCCATTGCACCCCATCCCATGTATGCAACACATGAACAGGTCGTGATGTATCCACCCAGAGAACGTTATAAGCCCCCTGTGGAGGCGTTGGTTGTTTGATAATACGTATACGCATATTCTTCTTAAAATCATCAAATTCGGCTAATACGTCACGCTCAGTGTATTCAATAAACTCACCAAGAACATACTCTTTTTCAGATGGATCTAGTAAATCACGTTCAACAGAAATCGTACGTGCTTCCATATACAAAGGGGGCTTATAGTGAAGGTCTTTAATACGGACCGTATCACCAAAGCGAACTTGCTCATGTTCATAACCAGGAATAGACTCTAAATCACCTTGTGAAATCTCATATTCTACAACACTATTAATGCGTTTTTTTAAAGCAGTTTCACCAAGCGATTTGAGCCGTTCAACCGTCATATCTTGGTCAGAAGACTCCGGCTCATAAATATCCCATAGATGCTGGTTATTACGCCCCCAGCGTTGCCGTGCTTCTTCATCTTCGACAGTCGTCGTTATACGCGTACCGTCTTCTTTTTCTGGCCCAAGACATAAAAGTGCTGTGACAATCTCATCTGACTTTTCTTTTCGAACTAGCCCTAGTAGGTCTTTACCGAAGACAATTTCTTTCCCTTTAAAACGCCCAACACGAGTCACTAAATCAACAACACGACGAACAATGCGGTTGCCACTAATTTCAACACGAAACACAAGCTCTAAACCAAACTCTGAGGCAAGTTGTTGTAAAGCTAGATAAGGATTAATGTGCTTATCAAAGACAACCTTCCGCACACCAGCATGCTCAATAACCCCTGGCTCCCATTCTGTGCCGACTAATACATACGAGGTAGCTGTCGCTGCTGTTTGGCCCGTTAAGGTAATAGGTGCAATGGCTTTGGCTTTCTTTAAATCTAAATAAGAGGCGGTTGCTGTAACTTCTAGTACATCACCGTCTTTTTCTGCAGCATCAATGATAAATTCTCGATATTGACCGTCCTCATCCTCAATAACAGCTCTATTGCGCTGCAGGATAAAAGCTGCCTTTTCATCAATAGCCGGCCAGGAAAAGGTGAGAACTTCTTCTAAATTACTGTTCCTTGTATGTGTAGCTGCTTCTAAGCCATGACTTAAAAAGGCAACGATATGATCTGATTGGCTGTTTAACACATGAATCATCTAAATCGCTCCCTCCACATGGCTTTTGTTGGAAGTGCTGGACTTGTCATAATGACATTATCACCGCGTTCAAGGTGAAAAAACTCACCGCCAAACGCTTTTAAATCCATACGCGACTCACCATTAATTAAAATGTTTTCACTTTGATGATCAAAGGTTACAACATCACCAGCACGCACGACATACGGAATTTGATTTTCCGTTAACGAATTCATTTTATAGACTCGAACATCATCCGCACGCAAAGAAGGCACCTTTCGGGTGCCGTATTGTGCAATATAAATGCCAATTTGGGTTGGTTGTCGTAAAAACTGCTTTTCACGATCATGAAACAATTCAAATGCACGAGCTGTGTGTTGACCTGTCTCTTTATTAATTTTAGCTACATAGCCTGTCCATCGTTCTCCTACTTTTTCAATTCGAAGCATACCGTAGAAGTTCCAAAAAGTGCTCTCTTGTTCACCATGTGTACTAATGACATCTTTAAAGCCAATGTCACCGCCACCTAGTCGAACATTCGCATAAATGCGCTTCCCTGCGGAATCAACATCTTTTATAGTGACTGAACAAACAGGAAGGTTGTTGTTATCTAAGAGATACACTTCAACCTTCCCAAACTTGTCCTCTCCTGTATTTAATAGCTCAAGTATCGCCTCTAATCGAAAGTCCGTTAAGGTTTGGCCTAATGTCTTTTTATAAAAAGGCCCATGCCAGCCCTCTGACATGGTTCCGAAGTTTTCAGCGATAAACCGATAACCGTCTGATTTCATGTCACCCGTAGCTCGTCCATCGATATTAACTGACCCTTCTGTTTTGGCCCAACCAAGCGCTGAGGTTAACTTATCATTTAAAACCAGTTCTTCACGCGCTGCAGCATACTCTTCAAGATTCACAATCCGACCAATACGATTAATTTGATCACCATTTGAAATATCAATATGTGTATAGTCATTGTCAACTTGTATCTCAAAGATAGGCTTTGCTTTGACTGTCCCTTTATTTAAAGGTGTAACAAGTGACATACCTTCAGAAATGATGGAATGCTGATATTTAGAAACACTTGAGTATTTATAAGGATCTGGACAAATAAAATTCAGCTTTCCCATCCCTAGTTTTACGATTTCCTCAAAATCAATACTTTGGTCAACGTAAGCGTAATAAATACGGTCTGGTTCATCGTCAAAAATCAAAGGACATGGCTCATCCGTCACAAGCCATGCGGCTAAGTCCTCTTTGATTTTTTGCAAGTCTGCTAAATCTACTCCTTTAATGACAATAGGAACAGCTAGTGGTCTAGGTTCGACATCGGTGCTTTTAGGACGTGCACCTGGTCGATTCGGAACTGTTAATAAATTTCGTTTCAGAGGCGCCCAAGCCGGACGCTCCCTTCCTTTCAATACCTTTAGATAGGGTTTGCGTTCACCATTAAACATCATTCCCATACAAATCACCCCTTAAATCGTCTCTTGATGTCTTTGTGTTCATCCTGGAGTTTTGTTACGTCTTTAAAAATGGCTTTGGCTACTTCTTTATTATTTAATAGAACTGAGATAATTGGGTCTTTCATTGCGATAGCTTTTAGAATCTCACTTTGTTCTTCCAAAACAGCTAAAATCTTTTGAATGAACGGATGGTCTGCTAATTGCTGATAGCTGCTTGTTTGAGCGTTATTTGATGGTGCAGAAGATTGTTGCTCAAGCTTTTTCCCAACTAACGCAAGTAACTTCATGGCATCTGTTTTTTGACTTTGGTTTGTCGATTGCACAAAGTCTTGAATGTTCGACCATACTTTTGTACCTGCAGGTAAGTTATTAAAAACAGTTGGTACATCGGGACTAAGGCCTAAACGTCCATCTGGAAGCAAGAATGGTTCATACTCCCACCCATCGCCCAACATTGCACTTCCACCAACATGAAAATTTGTGCCGTTTTTGTATTTGCGTTTTCCCCTAGGTCCCCAGCCTCGTTTTCCATAAGGAAGGTCCGTTCTCCAACGTGTATTATTGAAAAATGCTAAGAGTTGGTCATATCCGCTATAGATATTCCCATGTCCTTTCATCTTGTAAGCATTAAAGGTTTGTGGAATGTACTGCAGTAATCCACGAGCTGGGTTTCCGTTGGCTGTGTTAATATCCCATACAGCCGATGATTGAACAATCTTCTCGTTACCACCGGACTCCCTGTGAATCTGAGCAATAATACCTTGTACCTCTTTTTCAGATACAGACTCATTCATTCGTGCTGCAGCTGCTAAAATAGCCGGTCGCCATGCTTTTGCTCCCTTACCACTAGGACTGGCTCCGCCACCAAATGGATTTAAGTCTTTCATTTTCTTCTTGATATAATCCACAAAGTCACTTTTAACCTTCTTCACTGATCCGCCAATGACATCATTAAATGCTCCACCGATGTTTGGTAACTTTGGAATAAACTTTGCGAATACCTGTTTCATCAATTCTTTCGGATTATCAAGGTATGACCACACATCAAGCGCTACATCTTTCACCTTTTGAGCACCAGCTTGAGCCGTATCAATGGCTTTGTCTTTCAATTTACCAGCACCAGCTGAAAGTTGTTGTCCCTTCTTCTTAAACCATTTTCCAACTGTACCTCCAGAATATTGAGGTATTGTACCTTCATCCATCAACTGTTTTGTTTGTGGTCCAGAAAAGACGTGTGTACCTTTAGGTAAGTTCATTAAGGTATCTCGGTCTGGAGACAACCCCATATAGCCACTAGGTGTCACAAATAATTCTTCCATTTTCCCATCACCTAGTACCGCAAGTCCTCCGGGGTGCCCATCTGTCCCTTTGGCATATTGCGGAATCGGCCAAAGAGGAAGCTCCTTCACATTAATTTTCTTTAAAACCCAGTTCACACCACCAATGGCTCCATTGACGCCTTCGCCAAGCGTTTCGGCCATTTTGTTTTTCAGTGAAGTAATGCCACTTACTACTTTTCCAGCCATCGACTTGATTCCATCACCAATTTTTCCGGGAAGAGCTTTTGCTCCATCAACAATATCCGTAAATACTTTGGATACTGATGTTTTCATATTGGTCATGATAGTACCGACACTGGATTTCATACTATTAAATCCATTAACAGCGAAGTTTTTCACGTTCGATACGCCTGTTGAAAAAATCGTTTTTACGTTTGTCCATAAGCCCGAAAAGACATTTTTAAAGCTGGATGCAAACACTTTTCCAAAAGAAAGGATTTTCCCAAACATGTTTAGTTGAATGAAGTTCCAAATAAATTGAATGGCTCCAGAGAAAATCTGTTTCAGTCCTTCCCACATTTTTCGGAAATCGCCAGTGAAAAGACCCGAAAAAACTTTGACTAGGCCCATCAAGACATTTAGTGAACCGGAAATAACTCCTTGGATATTCCCCCAAACAGATTTGATGATTCCAAGTATAAATGGCATGATAAACTGGATGACAGAAGAAATCCCTTGAAAGATTTTTGACGCCATCATTCCTACATTCGAGAGTGCTTGAATAATTGTCGAAGAGTTGTCCTGCCAAAATTGCTTAATCACCGAAAACTGTTCAAGAAAAAACTGTTTTACCGACTCAATAGCTGGCGCTAGAAAACTTAGCACATTTTGGCCAAACTCTTGCAATTTGGATCCTAGTGATGTAACACCATTCCTAAAGGTCTCTGAGTTTTTATAGAGTCCGATAAATCCGGTGGCAAGTAGCGTGATTATTCCAATTGTGAGACCTACTGGTCCTGTTAAGGCGGTAAAACCTAACCGTAACCATTTTAAGAGACCACCAGCTTTTGAGATATTACTTATGACAGGAGCCATCCCCGATACAATGTTTCTCAGCATCATCGTAAACATGCCACCAAATGTGATAACAGGCCCCATAACAGCAGCTATTCCTGCAAATGCAAGAATGGTATTTTGCGTGCTACTATCTAAGCTGTTAAATTTATCGACAACACCTGTAATGCCTTGTGTGATTTCTGTCGCAATTGGAGTGAGCGTCGTCCCTAGCTCAGCAATGGACTGCTGGAACTGCATAGAAGCTTGTCGTGACTCCACCAATCCTTCGTTGTTTTTTCGGAACTCTTCATTCAAACCACCAAGCCCGGTATCAGCTAGCGTTTTTAACACATACTGCTCTTCTGTTCCGTTTTTAATGGCATCCGTTAAACCAGCGTTAAACGTATCAAGGTTAATGCCAGAACGCTCAAGCAACTCGGCAAAAGGCCCAATTGCTGCACCGGTTGCTAGTGTTTCTTGTAATCCATCAGCTAATCCCTCAAATTTAAGTGTTTCAGAGAATTTAATGGAAGCACCAGATAATAAATCAACAGCTTGTGAAAGACCTTGTTCACTAAACGGTGTAGCCATTAAGTTCGAAAGACCTTCTACATTCGCATTCACATCTGGTGCAATAGCATTGATTTTCTCTAACTCTTTCCGCATGACATCCACATTAAACCCTGAACTAAAGGCGTTCGCATCTAATTTAGCCAAATCCCCACGCAGTTCTTCTGTTCCTTTCGTAACAGCTGCAAACGCACCAAGTACAGGAGCAGTAATGCTCATACTCATAGATTGACCAATGTCTGTTAAACTTCTACCAAACCCGTTCAGCTTTTCTCCTGCTTTTTCTGTTTCTTGGCCGAACTTAGCCCAATTACTTGTTGCTAGTCGCTGTTCTTCTTTTAAGTCAAATAAGCCAGCTTCGGCACGGGTAACAGAGCGTTGTAAGTTGTTTAAAGAGGCAGCTTGGTTGTTATAGGTTCGTGCTGCAGCTTCGGCTTGCTTAGAGCCTTCTCCATGCTCTTGAACCATCTTTTCATATTCAACTTTCGCTTGTTGGACAACACGTTTATGCACTTCTAGTTTTTTATTAAGACCTTGGACACGCGTTTCATATTTTTCAATCGACTTATCACCACGATCAAACGCGGAAAGGTTGGCCTTCATTTCGCTATCTACGGTTTTTAGTTTGTCTTTTAAACCAGTTAATCCTCGCTCAAGTTGTAAGGTGTCTAAATTCAGTCCTATCGCAAGACCTTCAACTCTTTCCATTGTTCACCCTCCCTTCATAAAGCCAATAAAAAAAGACTCTCTAAACATAGAAAGTCTTCATGGCATGAACTGTTTTATGGATAAGGTTAGATTAATTCGAAGAAAGAGTTTCCTCGTTGCGGCTTGTTTTGTTCTTCCAATAGGTCTAACACAAAGTGATAAGGCATATTTAATACTTCGTTGATGTCTTTTCCTTCTTTCATGAGGGAACGGACTAATTTATCTAAGTAATCCTTTTGCTTTTCCAATGTGAAATCTTCATCACTCAGTTCTTCTTCGCCAAAAACTTTTTTGTTTCATCTGTTTGTTGACCTCGTGCAATGAACGCAATTTGAGCTTGAAGTGTTTCAACAGCTTGTGGTGCATGTAAACCGTCAATCAGATTTTGTTTCGTGAATTTCCCTTTATACACTTCATTTGCGACAAAATCTACAAGTTTATCAATCAATTCTTTTTCATTATCGGCTTTCACTTTTTGCATCTCAGCAGCTAAATCCATTGCTTGATAGACTACCGATAACGGAATAAATGGTGGTGTCAGAAAGGTTTCTGTGATAATTTCTCCTTCTTTCACATCGGTTACAAGCTCAATTGTATTTCGTTTTAAATTTGCCATTGTGTATCCATCCTTTACGTTTTTATTTTTTATATAAAAAAGAGAATAGCTTTGACTATTCTCCAATGACTTTAATAACGGGTTGTCCTAACTTATTGCTCGTAGAAGCTAACTCATTCAATCGTTCTTCACTTACTTTTTTATTTAGAGGCTTTGGGTAACGGTCTCCTCTTTGATAAACTTTCCCGTTATCTTGAACATCTTTGAACTTTTGTACGACTTCATACTTTACTTTGCTCATCATCAATTCCTCCCTTATACTTCAGGTGTTGCATCTGGATGAGGTTTACCAAAGATTAAATTGAATAAGAAATCTCTGTTCGTTGTTGACCCTTTCGCATCATAAAAAACAAACATTGTTCCTTCATCTTCATCCTCGATGCCATCTACTTTTCTTGGCATGAATTCGCCATTTACTTCATCTTTTGAAAACTCAATAGATCCATCTTCTTTTGACTTACCAGAAATAGAAGACATCGTGAAGAGTCCCTTTGCAAACCCTAGCCATTCTGTTCCACCATCCTCAGCTGTTCGAGCGAACGCACAAGCCACGTAAGGCGGTGTCATATTCGGTGTATAAGCTACACCACTTCCAACCGTCTTTAACCCTAAGATTTTTGTTTTATCCTCCATTGGCACTTTATGAAAGGACGTCACAACAGAAATAGGCCCATTAGCCACTGCCAATTCGGCTGTTTTATTATCTCCAGAGGCTCTTGTAATTTCTTGTGGCGTATCAACTGAAATCTCTTGAGCGAATTCAATTCGTTCGGGTGAAGTTTCTACAATTCCTGTTTCATCTGCATTTAATACACCGTAATGAAACTCTGTTAAACCAGTGAATGATTTATAATTCTTTTTTGTAACCATTTATTCCACTCCTTTTATATCTCAACAATGTATTCTTTGCCTATATAGCGTCTGGCATCGCGAAAAATGGCTGTTTCTGGTTCATATTCATCTATCCCATCTCCATATGGAGAAAAACCGACTACCTCTGTCATAATGATTCGTACTTCTTTTGCTACACGCTGTGTATCCTCTAAAGATTGTGACCAGACCTCAATTTGATAGAAATATTCATCAGTCATCGGCTTATTATCCGCATAATCACCGGGACGCGGTGTTGCTAATGGATCAATGACAATATATACACCCTCCATGTTGTCAGTGGGTGGATACTCATAAAACTTAATGCGATTCTCAACCTTTTGCTGAATAAGAGGACTTGTTAGCAATGCATCGTATAGTTGATAAAGCACTACAATCCTCTCCTTACTGCATTGAGTAGCGCTGCTTGATACGCTTTTTCAGCATTGCGTAATGCTCTGGCAATAGCTCCTTTACCTTTTGGGTTAGGATTTTTAACCGTTCCCCACTCATTTAAGTGGATAATACGATACCTTCCTTTTGGGCCACGCCAATGAACTTTAATCGTTCGTGCACCCGCAATCGTCATTGGCTTCGATATGGTAATCTCTTCGATGGAGCCTCCTGTATCTTTAAACAATTCAAACTGCAGCTTTAACTCACGAACAAAGGCTTTGGCTCCTTCTTTTAATGCCTGGTCACTGATACGTTGGACAGCTGCCGGTCCATATTTTTTCTCTAAGGTACTTAATAGCTGGTTAAGGCCTGTAACCTTCACACTCATACATTTGCCACTCCTGCGACAATATCAATAAACCGCCTATCTTGAAGGTTGGGTTGTACACTTTTAATGTTGTATTTGATATTTTGATAATCGATTTCGTCAATCGCAATATAGTGCAAATTAGATGGACGGTATTCAGTCAATGGATCTCGAATGGTAATGGTGACATCTGATAATGTACCGTTTGCTTTGGCCATTTCTAAGTCTTTTAGCCATACACGGTCGACTTTTCCAAATGTACGAAAGACCTCTTCATCCTTTGACTCTCCTGGTAGTGGGCCAACATTCGGTTTATTTCTATAAAAAAGAATAGGTGTCCGTAACTCTCCGTTATGAAGACGTGGTGGCTTGTATTTAAACTCACGCATTCTCTTCACCATCTTCCAATGTCATTGTTTCTAGCACCTTATCAACACTTAAACTATTAATCTCGGTTAAGAAATTATCGTTAAAGTATTCTAAAGCATCATTGTAAACGTAACGAGAGCGCTCAAATACAAGCTCCTTAAACTCTTCGTCTTGTTCAATATCATAATCACCACAAACTCTTTTTAAAGCTGTAACGGAAGCAGAAAGGATGCGCGTTAAATTCGCATCCTCATGATTCCCTAGTCGATTTCGTTCTTTAAATTCCATTAGAATTTCATTTGTGATGGCCAATTACATCACCTCATACCTTATACAGCTGGTGTCGTATCGAATGAAATATTAAGATCATACACCAATGCTGTTTTGTTATCTTTCGGCTTTCCGTTTGCAAATTGCTTAATTGTGTACAAGGTTGCATCTTCAATGGCTAACGTTTGGTCGAACTTTTTAAGTTTATATCCACCAGCAATAGCTGCTAAGTATTCACCTTTCACAAAGAATACGGCTTTACCAACCGGTACCTCTTCTGACTCAACGACTTGAATGTTATACGGTAAAGCCATTACCCACTGACCATTAGCTGTTTGAATGGTATTTCGTGCTTGTACACCAATCGCATCAATCGGATTGACCACCATTACAATCTTGTTTAATACTTTTCGAGCTTTTCCTTTTGCATTTGTGGAAAGAGCTTTTACCACTCCATACAGCTCGCCAGCTACTGTTTCGCCGTATTGAGAAGGAGCAAACGTTAATGTTCCAGAAGATTCTTTCGTTGTAATGGCACCCGTAGTAGGGTCAACATTTTTCATTAATCCTACTGGTTGACTAACAACAGCTCCACCGCCATTTACAAAACCGAACTCTAAACCAACTGTATACGATTCAATTAAAACCGTACGAACAAAACGTTCCACCCAAACTGGCCCCAACTCTAACATATCGTTTGGAATAGCAGCAAAAGCCGTTAATTTAAGTTGGCCAATAGATTCTTCTCTAAATGCTGCATTGACTTGCCCACGGATATCTCCAAACAACTCGCCCCAAGCATAAGCTTTTGTTGCATCTGAATAAATGAACTTTGTAACAGCTCCTAAGTCTTGTAGTCCAAGCGCACCAAGTAAAGGGTGTTCCGTTACTAGCTCTTCAAAAATACGCTCTTGTGTTGTTTCTGGAAGAATAGAATCATCTTTGAATCCACCGTCTTGCACAACTGCATTAAAAAACTTTGTTTCCTCGGATGTTAAAACATTTTGGCCACGTTGTTGTAAAATTGAACGATCTAGCATTTCGCTATTTACTTGCTTACTGATATTTGATGCTACTTCTTGCTGCAGCGCATCAAAATAGTTTTGAAACGCTTCTGTTTGTTCTTGCTCTGTGCTATTTTCACTTGAAAGAGCAGCTGTTAACTTCGTCTTTGCATTTTGAAGAGCTTCGGATTTATTCGTAAATTTAATTGTCATTGGTGATTCCTCCATTTTTATAAATTTAAAAAGAGCTTACTCAATTTCCTCTGGTTAACAGGTGGAAGAGTAGGCTCTTTCGGTTCATTTCTTTTATGAAGCTGTAAATCATTTAGGATTTCTGCCTTTAAATCAGCAAGTGATGCTTGTAAATCCTCTTTTGTAATCCCTTGTCCTTTTTTCATATTGCCTTTTCGAAACCCCTCAATGACTTGTTGAGGAATCATTGCCGTGACAGCACTTGAAGCTGTTGCTTTAAATGTCTGATTCGTGTTCGTGAACATAATTTCATCAACAAAACCATGCTCTAATGCTTCTTGTGCACCCATCCATGTTTCTTTGGCCATCATGTCTAATAGCTCTTGCTCCTCTTTACCTGTTTTCAACACATACGCATTTACAATGGCTCTATCTGTGATTTTCAGCATTTCAGAGGCTTTATCCATTGAGCGATGATCACCACGGTTCCCCATAGACGCATTGTGAATCATAATTTGAGCTGTTGGTGAAATTAACACTTTATCTCCTGCAGTTCCAATGAAAGAAGCTGCGCTTGCAGCTAAACCAACAATATGTGTCTCTACATATCCTGGATAGTTTTTAAGAGCTGTATAGATTTCTGAACCATCATCTACATAACCACCTGGGCTGTTAATAGATACAATAATATCTTCTCCATTTGCATTTTCTAACTGCTCGATAATCATACGCGGGCTTGTAGCGTCCATTTCAAACCACTCATAAATCCAAGCTTCATCGTTAGAAATAATTGGCCCTTTAATATCAATGTTCATTGTCATTTTGTTTCTCACCTCCTTCATCGTGACTCATTTCAGCATAGTTCTTCGTAATATAATGCTTGTCCAGCTTCGGATCATCGGAAGGGTCATAACCTACCTCCTGACGAATTTCATTTCCTGTAAATGCACTAGAAGAAATAAGCTTATCAATACTTGTAGCAAGGTCGAAGATGCTTTGATAAGAAATGCATTTAATATCAATCTTTTGCCCAGCTAGATATTCGTCTTTCTCAAAAAACTTCACGTTTGCTTCATCCGCTAGTTTTTTTAATAAAGGTTTAACTGTAAAAAGCATATAATTTTTTGTTTGCTTCTCCACATCTGCCATCTCTCCATACACCAGGCTTGTTGGAATCCCTAACGCCATTGCTACTTGATTGAAAAAACCATTTGTGACTTTATTAATTTCATCAACACTTTGGCCGGTTTTTCCTCCATTCGACTTTTCCTCATACTTAAATCCTGGTTGTTGAGGAATAATAGCTACATCTTTTTCACCAACTGCTTTATACATGTTGTCGATGAATTCTTGTAGCTTTGCTTGATGCTGTGGACTCTTGGCAGCCAACATATCCATATCTACTGTACCGCGGATTTGATTTTTGCGTTTTTGAGAATTTAAGATTCTCCCAAATAAATCTCCGTAATCAGTAAATAGGCTATCAATTAAAGGCGTTAACTTTTCGTTTCGATAACGTAAATGAATGACCTCGTTCTGTTTAAAGCTCCGCTGAAACGTATAGTCTTTAACGGTGACATTAACAAAGACATCCTCATATACGGCATACTCAATATGTTGGAAGTCATCTGCAAGTAAAAGATCTCCGTCATCCGATTGGACAATTAAACATTCATTATCAAAGACAAGCTTATGAATAAACGTCTCCCAAAACGTACTGGCTGTCATGTTCTTGTTTGGTCGGACATTTAGCCGGTAGTACAGTTCGTCTTTTACATAGGAAGAACCATTCTTCACTCTAAATTCAGATTGACTAATTGTCCTGCCTAAAAATGCGATACATGTATCCAGAACTAACTTTTTCATGTGAACTCGGTTTGCCTTTGTAATAAACATTTCCACATCAAACATAAAACCAAGTTCACTATTTCGTTTAAAAATCCCATCTAGCCACCCAATTGTCCTCACCCCCTTTACATTGCATAATCTTTAGACTTTAATTACTTCAACTTGGGAAAGCCCTAGATGTTCACGGTTGCTATTAATGCGCTCTATTCCTTTCTCGCAGTATTCCTCTTCTAATTCAAAGCCGATCCAGTTTCGTTTGGTGTTGTCACAAGCTACAGCTGTTGTAAAGCTCCCCATACAATTATCCAACACCACGTCACCAGGGTTAGTGTATGTTTTAATCAAATACTCAAAAAGAGTGAGTGGTTTTTGAGTTGGGTGAAACGTTTTGCTATCTCTAGGGAAATCTAAAACACTCTTTGGATAATTTGTATACTTAGGTGTGTAGTCATTTAAAAGGCTTTTCTCATTTTTACCATAGATGCTGCTTACTGTTTTCCTCGACTTCTTACGTGCTTTCACTAAAGGTAATAATCCTTGCGGATGGTAAGTAGGGAGCTTTTTATAAAATATACAAATATTCTCATGGTTTTTTAAAGGCATTCGGTTTGCATTTGGAAAACCTGTAGAATGTCTTCCTTTTTTCCATATCCACTCATAGCGAAACAAGCGAATATTACTTGCGATGAGCTTCGTTGTAAACGGTTGGCTAGCAGTTAAGACAATAGCGCCATTATCTTTAATAATTCGCTCGTATTGTTCCCAAAGTCTACCGAAAGGAATAATCTCATCCCAACTACACTTAGTAGTTCCGTACGGAAGATCACACAAAATCATGTCGATAGACTTGTCTGGTAGTAACTCCATTCCTTTCAAACAATCCATGTTGTAAATCGTGTTGATACGCAAATTCATTTACTTTTTCCACCCCTATGCATATAATTAACAAGAACGTTTGTTTGCTTTTTCTATAGGGAGGTTTTGGGAAACCAAGCCTCTTTTTTGTTTTTATTAAAACTTAATTCCCCCTAATATAAAGTCTGCTTCATCAACAATGATATTATCTGCTTGCCATAAGGCATGAATGAATGCCTGGAATCCATCTGTTTTACGTTTAAACTCATCTTTCTTCAAATACTCTTTGTTTCCGTCTTTTTTTATGTGTACGTATACATTGTTTGTATACCAGCGCATCAATGGGTTGTCACCAAATATAAGCTGGCGCTTCGCAAATAATGTTTCAACACGCGGAGCTAATAAGGAATGAATGGCTTTAGGGTTTCGTATATACAGCAAATGAAAACCCTCAGCCTCTAATGCTGATTTCACTAAATCTAATCTGAAGGTGTCTGCTACAATCGTTGTTACACCATATCGTTCACGCATCTCAACGAACCAGTTTACAATATGTTGTATATCAATAACCGGCTCATCCACAATCGTTAAAAGCCCATCCGCTTCCCATTCAGTTATTGGGACCTTTAAGCTAACCGTATCTAAGAATCCCTTTCGAACAAAGGAATGGGTTTTCCAAATATAGTCCTCACCGAATTTAAACAACAAGCCAACCGCTGCAAAGTCTTTAATACTGGCAAAATCAAGACCACCTACACATGTACGATGTGATAGATCAGGAAATGGGCGGTTAGTAGCTAAAATCTCTTCCCAAGATGCAACAGACTTTGTTAAATCTTTTTCTGGGAAGTTCATCCGCTTTGTCATAAAAGCAACGCGTCCATCTTTGTTACGGAATTGTTTTCTGACTTTGTTCATTAACCGCTTTGCTCTGGATGTTAAAGGCTTTTCAAATGCAGGGTTTGCTTTCTCCCACATATCTTCACTGTTAACTTCCTCTTTGTCATCAAGCTTACAAATAAACGGAAAAATTCGATCTTCTAAATCAGCTCCGCTAAGCACATCTTTACAACGAAGCATTAACTTGTCGTAAAATCCTTCACGAACAAATCCATTTGTTCCTATAAAAAATTCACGCGGGTTACGAACCTTACCAAGACCACCAGAAAATACATCGACAATTTCTCGGTCTACCATCTCATGAATTTCATCATAAATAACGCAACCTTCACGGCCACCATCTTTGGTGCCCGCATTCGATGTACGGAAACGGAAAACACTTTTTGTTTTATTTCCGGTTATCTTCAGCTTCGTTGAAGCAAACTGTTTCTTTAAAGACGAACTTTCATCAATTGCATTGTAAACTTCCTTAAAACTCATTTCTGCCTGGTCTTCGCTATTTGCAACAACTGACACATCATAATTTTTTATTCCATGCAATGGACTAATAAAATAATGAGCGAGTGTAGAGATAAAACCATTTTTCCCTCCACCACGGCCCATTGTGATAAAAAATTCCTCAAAGAACAATTCGTCATCTTCTTTAAAATATAAAAAAATAAATGGTGCAATAAATTTCTCCCACGGATCTAATTTAAAGTACCATTTCTCACTAAATTTTATATAGTTTTCGATTTGTTCTTCATCAAAGTAAATATCGTCTCGCGTCAAAACATACTTCTCGAGATAGGTAATTAAGTCGATTCTCTCCTGATTTAAAAGAATCTTTCCATCTCGATACGATTGAATGTATTGGTCCACATACTTATTTCTAATCATGTTAGATCATCTTCATCTTCATCATCTTCTACAGGAATATTTAAAGATAAGTCCTTTAATATCTGCAGCATTTGTTTGTTCACCGCTAATTGATCTTTAACAGATGGATTGTTTTTATACATCTCAACACCTACAGAAGAACGGTCTTTAAAAACAACGCCTCTTTCTTTAATATCCTTTTGCAAAGCGTTTTTGTTGTCCCAGAGATTCATATAATCATTGACTAAATCTCTATAAACTTCTCCAGAAAAACCTCTATTTTCAAGCTGCTCCAATAACGATTTCCTAATAGTCGTCTTGCCCATGCCCTCCCTCCTTTCAATATCTATTCTAAAAATCCTTATGTGCGCGAAGAAATCTGCGGAATCGAGCCCCCTCCTCGTTCCCCAGGCAAAAAAATTTTGATGAAATTATTTTAGGGGGGGTATGTTATACTTTTCCTTTTAAAATTTCTAGAATGTCATCAACATCTTTTTCTTCAACGTTGAATGCTTTTGCTCTTTCGCATATAAATTTAATTTCTTGCATTGCTTTTACACATTCACTTAGAACTGAAAAAACCGATGCTTCTTCTTTCTTATTTACCACTTCTCATCATCCCATCTGTTTTCTTTTTTTCTAAAAAAGAAACGCTTATGCTTTTTGTTGTGGCACGGAATACAAAGTGTTTGTAAGTTATCCATCTCTAATGCTAATTCGGGATGTGTATATATCTCTTTAATATGGTCAACATCTAACCGCTTGTGTTTCTCTGGATCATGAGCATCCGTATAAACAAGACCGTTTCGCTTACACTCTTGGCACTCATAGTTGTCCCGCTTTAATACTTGTTGCCTCAAGTCTCGCCAAGCTTTTGATTTGTAAAATTTCATCTTCTGTTCTTTTGTTACATACTCAGTTTTACTTTGCTGATACTCTAAATCATACTTAGCAAACCAATCTTCGATAACTTGTTCAAGCTCATCTTTATCAGTCCGACTACTCTTTGCTAATCGTTCTCTGCATTCATCAATGCTTGCACTCATTCTGATAAACTCAACATCTAATCCATCAAGCTTGCTCTGTAAATCTTTTGATATAAATACTGTAATAATATAAATGGTATCAATATTAAAATCACGCTTTGCCTTATCAATTATCAAATCTCTAAACTTCATAACATAATCAATCAGATTATGATTAGTAGTTTGATAAGGTAGCCCTGATATATTCTGCATAATGTCATCAAAGTCAAACAGCAAGTCATTATTGCTCATATGTTGTTTAGCGTATGTACTTTTACCTGATGCTGGCGCTCCGTAGATAATTTTGACCTTAGCCAATACCAATCAACTTCTTTAACCTAACCAGTAATGACTCTTTTTTCTTATCTTTAATCGTAATCCTACACTTTGTTTCACCGTTAATAACAACAGGTTCGATGTTGTAATCATCAGTTGGCTCAGCAATTATGCCACTTTTAAATAGTCTTGCACTAGGTATTTTATGACACATACTCAATCATCTCCTATTCAATACAAAATAAAAAAGACACTGATAAGTCAATGTCTTTTAATTCCTATCTAATGCTAACTCTGGATAATGTTCTAGTTCTTTAATGTGATGGACAACAAGCTTTATCTTCTTACGCTTTGCACTCTCACTATATTCATTCATATCAATTGATACACGACCATGCCGCTTACATTCCTGGCATTCATAGTTGTCCCGCTTCTTTATCTTTTCACGTATTCTCTTCCAATCACCACTGTCATAGAACTTACGCTTCTGTTGGATTGTTTTATATTCAAGCACGTTGTAACCCTAGCTTTTGCCAAATAGATTTAGATTCTTGTGATAATGAATTCCTACCCCAAGACTCAATCCTTTTGGCATGTATACTCTTGGCTTATTGCATAACACTTGGTTACTCTTTCTTGTATCATAAGGAACCGACCGCTTCCAATTCATATACATAGCTTTCCGCTTTTGTATTTGCTCTTGCACATTTACTTTATAGTTCATCCACTCTCTAAACTTGTTTAAGAACTTCTCATATATAGCTTTAACTAAATTTCTAAATGCGTTTTGTATAGTAGCAATAACTTTTCTAATCTCTTCGTTTTTCATATTGATCACCTCACATATTTTATAAGACATAATAAAAAGGACACTGTTAATCAGCATCCTTTTTACTTATTTGTTTAGATTTAGCGTAAATAGTTGAACGTGGAACACCTGTAAGCTTTACAATGTCATTAACGCTTAATTCATTGACCTCACGTTCAGCAAACAATTTAAGAGCTTGTTGTACTTGTTTTTCAGACTGTCCTATACGCCCTATATGTTTACCTTGTTTCTTAGCTCTTTCTCGTCCTTCTGTTGTACGTTCATTGATTAAATCTCTCTCAAATTCTGCTATTGCTCCCAACATAGTAAACATGAGCTTACCCGCTGGTGTTGAGAAATCAATTTGTTCTTTAATAAAAACAACACCCACACCTTTTTCTTTTAAACTGTGAACGATATTATGCAAATCTCTCGTTGAACGGGCTAAGCGGTCAATCTTATAGACGACTAATGTGTCGCCTTCCTTTAAATAATCGAGAGCTTTTTTAAACTCTGGACGTTTGGCATTAGCTTGTTGTTTTTCATAAAAGATTTTTGTGCAACCATATAACTCTAACTTTTCCACCTGTAAGGCATAATCTTGACTAAGAGAACTTACTCTTGCATAGCCAACTAATTCACCACTCATTTAATTCTCCACCAACCTCAAAAAAGCTATTTTTCCCAAGAGTTAATTATATACTAACTTTTAGATAGTTTTTATGAGAAAAAAGCATGGTTTTTGAGTTTGAAATCAGCATCTTAAATATCCGTCTAAAAGGTGTAAGTTTTAGACGCCTAATAAATGAGCAAAACAAAAAGCACCCTAGCTGCAGGATGCTCTTTGTTTCATTCATTTACTTTTCTCCATTTTTTGCTTCCTTGCTAATATATCAGATTTTAGAAAAAGCTTTTCCTTTGAGCTTTCTCGTATAGGATTGATCGTGCCGTTCTTAACCAACTTATTTACATATTGGCGACTAACTCCTAATATCTCTATAGCATCTGAGGTCGTAACAACCTCAGATGCTAGAAATTGCACTAACTGTTCTCTAGTCTTAATGTGAAACGAATCACTCATAACTCAAGCGTTCCTCCTTTTTAAAACGATTATAATAATTGTCAGCACTAACCACACGACAGCTAAAATTGAAGCTGTAATGTCTAGCCAATGCAGCTTATTATAATCCATTGTTGCAAAATGCGTAGCGAACAAGATTGACATTAAAAACGTAAAAGAGAAGAATTTCATATTTTTTCATGGACATGATATAATATTTAGTAAGAGGAAGGGGTTGCCCCCTTACCTCCCTTGCTTATTTGCGACGTTTCTTTTTGCTAGGAGAGCGTCGCTTTTTCTTTTTCTTCGACTTCTTTCTTCTCTCAGCTAGTTCCTTCTCTATCGTCATAATTCCAACGATGCTTCCAGTTAGCCAAGTTAACATCCGAAGAAGTCTTTCTACTGTTTCCATGTCCACTTTGTTCACCTCCTTTTGATACTTTAATTATATCAAAAGGAGGTGACGTTCGTTAACTTAATTGATGAAAATCTATACAAAAATGTTTTTTATTTCAACAAAAAAAGAACACTAATTTACTCAGCGTTCTCCTTATCAACTATTAAATTTAAATAACACCTGAATCCATTGATGGCACTACTCCACCAGGATCTAATGTTGGAGCAGTACCCCCTGGATCTTTACATAATACAGGTGAAGCGCCACCTGGGTCTAAATGACTCTAACGTCCTGCTGTACTCATATTATCCCCTATTTTCATTAACTGTTTTGAAAGACTCCTTTAATAAAGAGATCTAATTCTTTCTTCTCTTTTGATAAGGTTTCATACCTTGAATATAGCCATGAGGTATTTTGATCTTTTTCAGTAATAACTTTTTTTAACTCAAACTTATATTTTTTATAGGCTTCAAAGAAACCCTCGAATTCGCGATGCTCTAAATGAGCTTCTTTATAGATTCTTTTAGCCTCTATATAACTTTGAAAAGACATATTCATATAAGTTAGAGACAATTGATACCTCAAATCAGAATCGTGTTTCTCAAGAACTTTGTAGGATGCCCTAGCATCACTAAAAGCATCGTCTAGCCTTTCTTGTAAATACGAAACATTATAAAGAAATTTTTCGTTTTCTCTCATTTTTATCACCTCCCTCTTTTTAATTATATCAACAATTAGTAGGAAATACCTTTTAATTGTCGAATATTGTAATTGAAATAAGGAGGTGAAACTAGTGTCAAGCGTATGGATGTATAACAATAATGTAAATACCGCAATAGTTACTGTAGATGAAAATGAATACCTGGTTTATTATAAGACCGTCAGCTCTTTAATTCCTAAACTTGTTGAAGAAATTCAAACGGGCAAAAGAATTACATATAAAGATGTCAGTGAAGAAATTTCTTCTATCCCTAACAATATGAATTTAGATGAGATGACAAGATATATGATTTCAAGACTACAAACGATGTAATAAATTCAACTTCAAAACTAAAGCAAAGAGTCTAACCTTGTAATACGACTCGTGCTTTAGTTTTTCTTAATGGGGATTTTTATTCAATATTATATATACAAAATAACCTATGGACTTTGCTTTTTCCTCCAATTAAAATAAGAGCACTCTCCTGGAATGCTCTCTAAGGATCTAAGCTATATTAATTGAACTGGCTTATTATTTCTAAACCTGTGATATCTTTCTTCAAACTATTGATATATTTAGATTCATAACTTTTTCTTTTTTGTTTAGAAAAGTTCACACGAACCTTGAAAGGTTGATTTTTATACCAAGTTCCTAAGCTTACCATTAATTCGGAGTAAGAAAATTCACCAGCTTTATAAAGGCTAACAAACAACCTACTTCTTTTTTGAAGAATATAAGTGATATATTCTTTATGTTCATTAGAAAGTTTGTCAGACTTCGCAAGATTTTTTATTATTTTTTCTCTATCATTATGCATAGATTGTATTGCTTTGAAAGGCATTCTGAAGAACATATCAAAGAATATAAAAGTGAGATAAATAGCAGTTAAGAATCCTCTACTGAACGTTAAGATAGTCAAAAAAGTAAATAAAATAAATAAAAATGCTACTAATATTAAGATGATCATAACGTTATCTAGGATGAACATTTGTTACCATCTCCTCTCTTCCAGTTTTCTTTTTTTGTTTCTTCATTATTTTTTTGTTCAAAGCAAAGATATTGTCAAAAGTAATTGTACCCATAAAAATAAAGGTATAAACACAACTCACAATCAGCAAATAACTGTGAACATGCACACTTAAGTCAAATGGCATGTAATATTGAGAGTTAAACACAACTTTCTTTTCAACAAGAGTTAACACTCCTGCTACACCTAATATATTCGATACAATGGTTAAGATACCTGCTAACCAAATTAATATTATAAACCATTTCAGTAAGCTTTGAACTTTAAGTAACCCATAAAAATCGACAAGTAAAGGAGCTAAAAATATAGTATGCGAAATAAATAAATTTCGTGCGTCTGTTGGTATCCCTCCAACATAGTTTACCAAAGCTATTCCTACTAAAAAAATAATAAACTTTACAGTTTTCAAATATTAGACATCCTTTCACTTTCACGATTCTGTCTAATAATATCATAAAATGTAGTTATAAAGGGATTTTTTTCACAATTAAATGGTATAATATCCTAATTAACGCTAATTCTCTTCCAGTTTTTTATACTTTGCTTTTTGTTGTTATTCACTTTTTCTAATTGATTGAATTATTCATTTTAAGTTAGCTTCGAATTTTCATTTCAATCACCTTCTTACATTTGATTTTGACACGTCAGATTCTTTCATATGACGTTTTTATTTACTTTTAATATAAATACATTCAGATGTAAAAAAGACGCTCCTGCAAAACAGGAACGCCCTCTATGAATATTTTCTTGATAATACAAATTTATCATGGATAAAACCTAATATCTTAAAGTGTTTTTAAAATATTTTATTAATCTTTTTAAATTATTTTTAAACACCTTGCTTGAATACAGCGACATTTAGGTTTAATGCCACTCGATAGAAGGCTTTCCATCTAATTTTATCGTACGTAACTGCGCTTATAGGTGGTTGGAATTTATGACAGTATACGTTGTAATCAGTGATGTATTCAGATTCAATGGACATGTACCGTTCTTCAATCAGAAAGCGCTCCAGTTTTGGCAACCGAGCCACTGCTCTTTCCACACGATTGATGAATGCATGTCTCATTTTTCGCTGATCTGCGTTGTAAATAGCAATGGAGCCTGTCTGGTCGCTTGTTTGATTAGTTGGGCCATGAAATCGTTCTTCAGAGCTGGCTGTAATGGAAGCTTCTCTTTCTTCAAACTCTAAGTACTTAAACAGGCGATACTTTTCCAGCTCGTTCTCTACAGCTTGTTGGGTCTCTTTACGGTCAATTTCGGGAAGTACAAACGACATTTGTGTCAATATAACTCCCTCCTATAAAATTACTAAATGCTATCATCTATTTAACTAAAGAAGCATACATTTATTATAATATATCCCACTCCGCCTCATTCTAGGAGAGATATAATTGGAACTATTAATAACCGTGAACATTTACATCAGTTTGAAATTTGCTATTTTCATTTTTGGAAGTGTTCATTTTTTTAAGAAGTCTATTGCTGTTATTATCACTTCAAAAATTAAATCGTAAGAGTTTAAAGATTTTTCTTTAAAAACAATAAAGGATATATTAATTTAATGAGGCCAGGAGGCGCGCGTAAAGTAACTATAAATGCAGCGCGCGTACCTGGAAAAGAAAATTAATATTATATATGTGCTTTCATTAATTTATTTTTAATGAGAAATTTCTTCTAACGCTTCTTTGGCTTCATCTTTAACATCATCCAATGACATCTGACCAGGACTTACATTCACATTGCCACCCTGATCCACTTGATACTCCACACCTTCATGCTCTTCATAAAACTCATCAATACTCATCTGCGATTCAACAATATTCAACGTAACGTCTGATCCTGCTCGTTTGTAGAAATTAAACGACTGCTCGGCTGACGTATCACCTTTGACAATGAACTCAAGCGTTGTTTTCTTATTATCTTTCGTTGTTTTGCTAAACTCACAAGTAAGCTTTTGATCTACACCTTCAATTTCTAGTTCAACTACCTCACGAGTAAGCTGGTTAAGCTCCTGTTTCTTCTCGTCTTCCCCTTTCACATAAAACTGGACGAGCTCTTTCTTGCTATCCTTAGTCTGCTTGTTGAAATTTGCTTTAACAGTTACTTGCATCCTTCATCTCTCCCTTTTCTCCAAATGTCATTAGAACGCCAACCCCATAACCGTGCTCTTTAATATCACTCGCTTGCACCCATCCACGACTTTCGTGATCACGTATCAACTTATTTAACTGCGGCTCTGTCAGTGAGTAGACAATCTTTTTAAGCTGCCTTCTGTTCATGATGTCACCTTAGCTAGTACTTCTCGTTGATAACGAGTTAATGACAATTCTTGATGATGTAGGTGCCACGCAATCCTCGCTAAAATATAGGCATCAACTACGTTATCACTTGCATGCTTAAAGCTGAAATGTTGCTCAACGGCTGTCATGACTGCTTTTTTCTTTTCCTTACCAGTGAGCCGTTTTTTACTCCCTTCTTCTCCTATCCATCCGGTAACGTTCACAAACTTCTTTAAAGCATTTGGCGCTATTTCGTGATACTTTAACTTTCGCTTATACAACTCGTTTCGTATCCCGTGATGTAGCCCCCCAGCAAACATCGCTTTTTGTGTATCAAATGGAAAACCTTCAACGCAAATGTTGTCACCGGACTGTAAGTGTAGATTAATTTCGTGAAGCAGTGTGACCATTCTTTTGGGATCTTGAGAACCTACACCTGTTAGCTCCTTCGCTTTTAAAACCTGACCATATTCGTCTAACGCAACAAAACCTGTTTTAGTTGATGGATCAATCCCCACAAACCTCATTAAACCATCACCGTCCTAACGACTTTTGCTGCGTATTCCAAGCCTTGAACCTTACCTTTATAAAATGCCTGCTGTTCTGCAGGAAGCTTGTCTATAATTTCATGAATCTCAGAAGCTTTTGTTTCAAAGTCATCTACGACTCTATCAATTTCTTTTGAATCAATCGCCATTCACTCGTCCTCCTGCATCTGTTTACCAAACTTACATTTAACCGTAATGTGAATGTGCTCTAACTCTGAAAGAGTTAACTCATACAACTGCTTCCCTTCAGTCGTTTTAAAGTAGCCAAACTTCACGAGCTCATTAATCAAAAAGTCTCGTCTCTTTTGAACAGCTAGATTTAAAACTGCCATGACATCACCTTCATTTCCCTGTATTTTTTCGTGATAAATCTAATATTTTGTTTTGCTCTTTCAAGTACAATAGCTCTACTACACCAGTTGGACCATTACGCTGCTTAGCAATATCAATTTCCAAGATGTTTCGTTTATCACTATCCTTGTCGTAGTACTCATCGCGGTAAAGAAAGCCAATTACATCTGCATCTTGTTCAATGCTGCCTGATTCTCGTAAGTCGGACATCATTGGACGCTTATTTGCTCGGCTCTCTACCCCACGAGACAGCTGAGCCAATGTAATGACCGGCACTTTAAATTCCTTTGCCATAGCTTTAAGCGCTGCTGAAATCTCTGATACTTGCAAATGAGCATTTCCGTTATGATCATGTTGTGGTCGTATGAGCGTTAAATAGTCAATCATAACTAACAGGCTTTTACCTGGATAATCTTTTTGCACTTGCCTGACCTGCGCGCGCATTTCATTGACCGTTTGCCCAGGCTTATCAAAGATTTGCATCTGCATGCGCTCCAAGATGCCGATTGCTTTCACCCAGTTAACGCGGTCTTTATCATCAAAATAGTTGAATGGATTCCGAATTTTGTTACCGTCAATTCCACCAATGGCTGATAACATACGTTTAATTAAGCTATCTGCGCTCATTTCCAGTGAAAAAACACATGGTATAGTTCCTTTCAAACCAGCGTTTCCTGCAATATTTAACATGAAAGCTGTCTTACCCATACTAGGGCGAGCGCCGATAATGATAGAATCCTCATCTTGCCACCCGTCTGTCATTTCATCTAAATCTTTAAAACCCGAAGGGATACCACTTAATCCTGCTGGAACTGGGGTATCGGGTAACTCGTACAAGTCTGATAACTTTGAAGATAAATCAAAGCGCTCTTTCGTTCCTGTGGTATCAATCTTGTTTAGCTGCTGAATAATGCTTTGAATATCAACATCTTGTGTAGATCCTGATTCAAATGGTTGCAAGACATTTTGAACAGCTCGTTGCTTCCACAGATTTAAAATGACTTCTGCGTAATAGTCGAAATTGGCTGTTGTCGGCACCGCGTTTGTTAGTTGCATCAAGTATGTAACTCCACCGACATTCTCCATTTTTTCATTACCAGCTATGTTTACTAGTGCTACAAAGTCAATAGGCTTCTTCATTTCCGCCAGCTGAAGCATCCAGGAATAGATTTCGCTATTCCTTGGATCATAAAAGTGCTCCGGCTTCACGTTAATTTCTTGCAGAATACTTGGTTGTAGTAAGATACTCCCTAGGAGCGTGCATTCAGCTTCAATACTGTACCTCGTTTCCAAAGTCTGCATAGTAACGCTCATAGAAGTCCTCACCTCTCAATTTACGCATTTTTTCAAGGTGTGCACGGTTTACACGTGATTTTTCTTCCTGTACATAAATCTCAGAAATTGTAGGAGGAAACTTGCACTGCGACACATGTTTCTTAAGCTTGGCAAATGCTTTCTCGTAATCTACTGCTTTAAGCTGTTCAATCCATACCGCAACACGCTGTTCTGTAATATCAAAATGAGGATAAGCTTCTGCTATATAACGTAAGATGTTTATAGTTTCCTTACTGGTCATTCAACTCACTCCATTTCGTATTTCTTAGCAATCTCATCCAACGCATCTAAATTGCTCGCTTTCTTTTTTTCTTTGTGATAGCGATCTAGTACACCTTTTTCGACATATTCGAACTTGGCGATATAATCTAATCGATGTTTCGGCTTATATTCGTCAAAAATTTTATCGATTAAGAATAAAACCTTGTCTACAGGAATATGATCTTCTAACAATCTATAAATAGCTGCTTCATCCATCTTCGATAAGACGAGTCCTTTTGCTCTTCGTTGAATAAATTTATCTGCGATTTTTTGAAAATCACTACTGTTTATCATGAGCACTTCCTCTTCTTCTTTTTTTATATCTTTTATATCTTTATTACATAGACCATTTTTTGTCTGTCTCTCGGTAAAATTTTGTCTATCTCTTGTTTCAGATAGGTCGTTTTTTACCTTTCTCTCATTAAGAGATAGACCATTTCTTGCCTGTCTCTTTGGCTTGAACTTTTTCGAGTTTTTCACATAATAAATTTCTCCGTAAGGTGCACGTTTCGTTTCAATGTATTTGTATTTCTTCAATCGATTCACATGATTCTTCACAGTGCTTTCACTCACACCTAAATCTATTGCAATTTCCGCATGCTTTATCGGCTTCCCTCCAAGAACGATACCCAGCCTTTCATCACCTTCCTGAAACTCTTTGGTTGTCTTTGAGATAAACCAGATAAACTCCCATATTGCAGCACCGATTTGTTCTCTATGCTCTGGTGATAATAGACCTGAGTGGATAGGAAAATAAAAAGGTTCAGGCATCGTCTCACCTCATTTCACTTTACAAATTACTTTATGACCTTCAATTCGAACGGGCTGTAACTCTGGATGACTTCTAGCAACATAGCCTTTAACATATTGGAGATACAGCTTTTTATTACCTTTAGCCATCCATTTATAACAGTGAGGAATTGTAATTGTGTGCTCCATTTACTTACAGAAGCGTTTCTTGCTTAAATTCCTCAAATTCATGTGTTAAATCATCAAAATTTTCTTTTTGAGCAGGCTGTTGTTTCAATTCAAAATCCAATAATTTCAGCAATCCAACAACCTCTTGAAGCGTTAATTCTTTTGGATTCTTTTTCATTTTCGTTTTGATATAATCGCTTGTTTGATTACGATTCCAACCTAACTTCTCTGTTTTGCCGTACACTTCAGTCCATTTTGTTTTTAATTCTTCATCTGGATCAATTACTTCTGTTTCGCCAACTGTAATTTGAGCAGTTGATGGAGTAATATCAACTCGACCAGATTGATAAGAGCTTACTGATTCTGTTGCAGCACTTGTCACCGGCTCGTCTTCTGCAATTTCAATACCATATTGAATTTTAGCTGCACGCTTCATAATGTGTTTTTTGAACATATCTGAGAACCACTGATTCCACATCGTTGAATTTCGACCTTTTTTCATATGTTCTACTTCTGTTGATTCCATCACTACAACCACATCGTCGAATCCTTCTCGCTTTGCGATTGCATATCCCCCAATGATTTTCCCTCGTGGAAATCCAATTTCATGTACAACTTCTTTTTTAGCAGCGTTAAATTTAAACTCATCGTTTTCATGAACGATTTGGGCATCGATTCCTTTATAACCTTCCGTTTTGCGAGCAAGAAATAAGATACCCTCAACCGCAATTTGAATGCTCATTGTTGGTCCGGCTTTTCCGTCATAAACGATGCAGTGTACATGGTTCAAGAAAGGGTTTAATCCAGAGTTAACGCACGTCTGAACAAATAATGAGAATTGCTCATTTGTAGTTCCTTTTGCAATGGTTTGCTTAATTGTATCTAGCTCCGATTGAGTGAAATTCCCTACTACTGCTTGTGTATTAACGTTTGTTACTTGATTTTTACTCATTAATTGCTTCCTCCTTTAGTGAAACACCTATAATCTCAAGCTCTTTATCTACCACTCTAGCAACAATGATTTGTCCAGATGGTTTGGTGAAATTCAAAATACTTTCAGCGTTATCGACAAATGTCGGTGTCACAACCTCTGACTGCTTAGACAGAACCTCAATTAGCTCTAATCCAGCTTTTATCTTTTCAGCCGTAGAAAGCTTGCTATATGGCTTTCCATCCCTTTCAATTTCAAAAGTTGCACGCTCTTCTCCGTTTTTTAATTGCTCATACAGTCGAACAGAAATGGTTGTAAATAAACTATCTATCTTGTGAACCATTAGTTCAGATCGTTTTGTACGGAACGATTTAATTGCATCAATAAGCACAAGCGATTCGTTACGCTCTTTACGGATGCTATGCTGATTTTCTTCAGCAGTCGCAATACTCTCAAGCAGCTCTTTTGTTCGATTTATATCACCTAGTTGATCACGTAAATTATTCAGCTCACCATATATCTTCACAAGGCGTGAAGCTTCTGCAGGATTTTCTTCAACTGGCTCTGGCAGTTCATTTAGCTTTTCATTTACATCTTTAAGCTCCTGCACCAACTTAATGCCTTTGTCAGCTTCAGTGTTATAACGCGCCTGGCGTTGCTGCTTCACCTTAGCTATTGATTTTTCATCCAATGCTTGTCCACACGTAGCACAATGCTCGTCCAGTGTTTCTGTTTTTATTGCTGTTAAAATGTCTTTTTGACGTTGAATTTCACCTTTTAATGATTCGCTTCGAAGCTCTAAACGACTTCTCTCTCTGCTTTGTTGGTGAACATTTATATTACGATTTTCGTATTCCAATAACTCTTTACTCAAAACGTCGATTTTTTCTTTCAATTCATGCTCATTTATATTGTAATCGTTATTACTCACTTGCTCTTTAAGCGTAACCACACGTTCACTCGCTCGCTCTAATGCCTTATCTTGATTTTTAAAGCGATCTCGATGTAACTTTTCAAGGTCATCTAAAGAATGTTTCTTTAATTGAGGCTCCAGTTGACTTTGAGATACACTGGGTAACCCTGCAAGTACTTCTTTATTTAAAGGCTCACTTACATAGCTGAGTAGTTGTTTCCGTTGATCTTGCCAGTGTTGTGTAAAAAAATAGGTTGGATTAAATAACGATAGAAATAATGTTTTATCAAATAACCCTTCAACAATTTCATTAATCCGTGTTGCTTTTTCGGGCACTTCATTCACATAATACTTTGCTGTTTTCTTTTGAATACGGCCAAGGAGAATTTGTTGCTCATCTACTTTCAAGAGCAATTCTACTTTCGTTTCAACCTTATCGTCACAACCAACTGGTCGCGGATCTAGCTTAGTCCCTAATGCATCCGTTCCGTATAAAACATACGTCACTGCATCCCCTATACTGGACTTACCTGCACCGTTTTTGCCTTCAATTTTGGTCATATCATTAAAGTTAACTGTGAGTACATGGTGGTTCTTAAAGTTTTCAATGCGCATTTCTAGAAAAGAAATATTCATGTGCTACCTCCATTTGCTTTTTAAGAACAATTGCTGTACTCTGAAATTGTCTAAGTTTCGGAGCAGCATTGCCTGCTTTGTGCCTTACTTTATTGAGTAAGGCATTTTTATTTTGCTACAACCTTTTCTATACCTAGAGCCTTAAAAAACTCTTCAACTTCCTTCGTTACAACTTCAGCCAGAATAAATTCCTCATCCGCCTGAAAAATCTCTTCTCCTACAAATACTTCATTACCAGCTGCATCAATTCCATATATCTGTGGATCTTTTTCAACATCAGTGACTATTGGATTCTCTACCTGTTGCATCGCTTCACCTCCCTTCAATCATGTGGGTGCTCAAGCATATAACCAACTGTGATAATCTCTCTTAGATCCGTACTGTACTCAATGCTATCCAATTTAATGTGAGTGTCACCATCAGCCACGTAGGACAGAATTTCTTTGCTAATTGTCAACTTCATCACCTCCCTTCGGTTAACTTCTTATCACTTTTGATATAACGAAATACAATATCCACATTGAACCCTTTACGCTTCATATCAGCTACAATTTTTCTATACGTTTTGATACTTGTGCTTTCATGTTGTTACTCCTTGTGAATTTTTTAGTATAATCTTCCTATGAAGGAGGTGAATAGTATGAATCTATCTATTTATTTGAGACTTCAGATAGCATCTATATTTGGAAAAGTAAAAATTAAACCTACATACAAGCACCTACAATACATGGCTGATTATAATTTTATAAGCCCTCTCAATGATCATTGGGTTGAAATTAATGGTTTTCCACTCCCAACTCATAGTGATTTTTACATCATTACTACCGACGGTAAAAAAGCTCTTTGGGAAAAAGGAAATCTTTTAGTAACAAGAATAATTTCAGTTTTTGCATTACTAACCAGTTTAGTTTCTTTACTAATTAATTACTTATCAAAATAATAAGCACCGTAAATATTGACACGATTAAAGCAAATGATGCGATACCGAGATTAATTAAATTTTGCTTCAAAAGGTTATTCCACTTTTCTGTTTCCTCACTTGTTGTCTTCTCAACTTTTGAGGATTTTTTTTGCTTGTGATTAATCATTAACTCCCCTCCTGTTGAATTTTTACGGTTATCCCTCCAACAGTCATTTCAAAAATTTTAATTTCTTTCCCATACTTTCTTGAAAGAGCTCTCTCAACAATGGGTCTTATTTTTCTAATTTTTTCTTCTGTCATTTGAAATGCACTAAGATCCATAAGTTATCACCTCGATAAAGCATATGTGGAAGGAGTGACAGGACAAATCATAAAATTAGATGCTAACGGCGATTACTTTAAAAAGTAGAATCACCGTTAGTCAGTCTACTTAAAGTAGAATCACCACTAAAAAAAATAAAATCATAACTGAACCCCAATATTTCGCTAATTAATTTTGCTTCTCCTATTGTTACATCATCAGGGTTCTTTTCCATGTTACTGTAAGTTTGCACATGGACACCTAGCTTTTTTGCGACTTCTTTTTGAGTGAGACCTTTAAGCAATCTTGCTTGTTTTAAAGTGAATTTCAACTTTATCACCTCACTTATTTTCCTTCACAACCACATAATAATCTACCTAAAGTAGAATGTCAACTAATTAAAAAACATTAAATTCTACAATAAGTTCTCTGTTTTTTCTATAAAAGTAGAATTTTTTCTACTTTTGATTGAATGTTTTCTACTTTTGGTATAATATATTGTATATAAATTAGGTCGGAGGTAATAAAAATGAGCATAGGGAAAAATATTAAGAAATTAAGAGAACTACATAACTTATCCCAAAAAGAATTAGCAGAAATAGCTGGTGTTTCTGATAAAGCTGTATCAACTTGGGAAAATGAAGTTAAAGATCCTAGAATGGGTGCTATTCAAAAAATCGCAGATCATTTTGGAATTTTAAAAAGTGATATTATCGAAGATAAAATGGATGTTTTATCAAAGAAACCACACGCACCTAAAAATATTGAAGGTCATTCAGTAAGAATGCCTTTATTAGGATCTATTGCGGCTGGTTTGCCTTTAGATATGGCTCCAATTCAAGAATGGGTTAATGTTCCAGTAGAAGTAGCAGAAAGATATCCTAATGCTTTTTTAGTAACAGTTAATGGTGATAGTATGAATAAACTCATTCCTCCTAATGTCTTAGCTTTAATTGATCCTACTCAAGAAGTCCGTAATGGTGATGTGGCAGCTGTGGCAGTAAATGGCTATGATGCAACACTAAAAAGATTTTTTAAGTTCCAAAACGGTATTACTCTTGAGCCGGAAAGTTTCAATCCAAAACACAAAACCCAATACTATGATGCCAAAACGCAAGAACATACGCCTATTCATATTAAAGGGAAATTAGTTTGGTACATGCCACCCCTTGATATTAAATTCTAGGAGGATGCTCCATGAAATGTATTGTCTATGTAAGGGTATCAACTGATGAACAAGCCAAACACGGTTTTTCAATTGCTGCTCAAATTGAAAAGCTAGAAGCATATTGCATATCTCAAGGTTGGGAGTTAGTAGATAAGTACATTGATGAAGGTTATTCAGCTAAAGATTTGCAACGACCTGCTTTTGAAAAAATGATGGACACATTGAAGCAAGGAAATATTGATGTTTTATTAGTTTATCGCTTAGATCGGCTGACACGCTCTGTTATGGACTTATATAAAATCTTAAAGATACTCGATGATAATAACTGTATGTTCAAAAGTGCTACTGAAGTATATGACACAACAAATGCTATGGGACGTTTATTTATAACACTAGTAGCAGCTATCGCTCAATGGGAACGTGAAAATTTAGGTGAACGTGTACGTTTAGGTATGGAGAAAAAAACAAAGCTTGGTATGTGGAAAGGCGGCATGGCTCCTTACGGATATAAAATCGTTGAAAAGAAATTAGTCGTTAATGATAAAGAAAAAGCAGTTGTACAAGAAATTTTCAAACAAACAACAACCTTTGGCTTTTATACGTTGGCTAAACATTTAACAAACAAAGGCTTTTCAACTCGTAAAGGTGGAGAATGGCATGTAGACTCAGTAAGAGATATTGCCAACAATCCCGTTTACGCCGGATACTTAACCTTTAATCAAAACTCCAAAGACTATAAAAAACCACCCAGAGAGCAAACTCTATATGAAGGCAGTCATGAACCGATTATTTCTAAAGAAGAATTTTGGGCTTTACAAGATCTACTGGACAAAAGAAGAAATGGTGGAGGAAAAAAGCACACTAGTAATTATTATTTCTCAACCCTACTAAAATGCGCACGATGCGGTCATTCTCTTTCGGGTCATAAATCAGCTGGTAAAAAGACATACAGATGCTCTGGAAAAAAAGCCGGCAAGAATTGTACTAGTCATATTATTTTAGAAGATAACTTAACAAAAACAATTTTTAGCATGTTTGATAAACTGGTTGGAAATATATATAATTCGACTGATTCATCTAATTACTCAGATGAAAAAATCAATGAATTGACTAATGAATTGAAAAATCTTGAAAAACTTTTAGATAAACAAAAGAAGATGTACGAAAATGATATTATCGACATTGACGAGTTGATAAAAAAATCTAACCAACTTAGAGAACGAGAAAAAGAGATCAATAAAGAATTGAAAAGTATAAATCGAAGTAGCAAAACTGCCAATGAAGAAACAAAATATATTATCTCTAACATCGATACTGTATGGGAATACTCTACTGATCATGAACGAAAGCAGTTAATGAATAGCATTTTTACGCAAATCGTTATTGATACCAAAGAAGAATATAAAAGAGGAACAGGAAAACCTAGAGAAATCATTATTGTATCAGCGAAATGATTATATGTCTTTTATGGGTGGCGGTACTCCACCATAAATAATATACATATAGTCTTTCTGCTTACTAAAAACAAAAAAGCACAGCGTGTATAAAAAGTGTTGGCGCACTTTTTA